>NZ_JAJTNB010000003.1 GCF_021300655.1 Helicobacter kayseriensis | reverse complement strand
CTTTCCTCAAGAGTTAGTGAAGAAGATTGAAGAGTTTGCAAGAAGTAAGAAGTGATCGCTTCTCACTTCTACTACTCATTTTCAAAACTTCAATCTTTCTTTTTGTCAAGAAAACATCTCTCAACTCCACCCCCGCATCTCACTCTTCTCTTCTCCCTACTTCAACTCTCATAAACTCATCCAATGAATTAAAGAAAACTAAAGATATACCAAGAAATATAACTCAAACAACAATTGCTACGAAAATCTAGCCTATTTTGCATCCAAAAACAAAGCCCACACACAAAACAATAAACTTTCTTTTGCGATATACGGGTATTGTGCTCGCCCTATTTAGATCTTAGCCATACTCCACATTCTAAATGATGAGTATAAGGAAATTGATCAAAAAGAACAATTTTTGAGATTTGATGTGTCTGCTTTAAAGCTTCTAGGTCTTTTTTTAGTGTAGAGGGATTGCAAGAGATATAGATGATATTTGAAAATCTCCCCATAAAATTGAGCATCTTCTCATCTCCAACTCCGCTACGCGGAGGATCGATGAGCAAATGACTAAACTCATAGCCAAGAAGGTCTATTCCTTCCAAGCGTCTAAAGCTTCTTTCAAAATTCAATGCCTTTATCGTTTCTTCTCCACTTAGCCTTGCACAAAAAACATTATTGATATTATTGAGAATGAGATTCTGATCAAGAGCCTTAATTGAAGATTTGGCCACTTCTGTAGCAAAAACCCTCCTGAACTTTTGACTTAAAGGAATTGTGAAATTCCCTCCTCCACAATAGAGTTCAAGCAAATCTTTGGCATCTTCTCCAACACAAGAGAGAGCAAACTCTAGCATCTTGACATTGATATAGGGATTAGGTTGAGAAAAGCCATTATCATATCTGACAAACCGATACCTTCTCTCATCCACAGACACCACATCCTCTAGCGTCTCTTTCTGCAAAATGATTTTTTGCCCTCTTGATCGACCAATAATCTGCACCCCCAATTTTTGAGCCAATTCTTGAGCCTCTTTCTCCCATACTTCATCAAGACTTCTATGATAAAGCAATACAAGCAAACATCCACTTTCCGCTCCCCCCATCACCTCAATGCCAAAAAGTTTGTGACAGAATTTAGGATTTGCATTGAGATACACAACTAAAAGATCTAAAATTTTTTGCAATGAAGACAAAAGAATAGGACATTTTTGAATCAAAATAGGCTTTTTTTGGGCATACATCGCTAGATGAACACTATCTTTATCATGGAAAATTTTAAACTCTGCTCTTGCGCGATATCCTTCTTTGGGACTAGAAATAATCAAATCCACTGGACCAATTCCCAAATCGCAAAATGCTTTCTCTTTTTGCTTCAGTTGCTCCTCATAACTCAAAGGAAGCGAGCATCCCCCACATTCCCCCCAATATTGACACTTCAAAATCCACCCTTATAAAATGTCTCTGCTCCAGGTCCCACAGGCAAACCAAAAACAAATACCCAAAGATAAAGCAAAACACACCACCCCACCAAAAACACAAAGGAATACGGGAACATCATCGAAATCATGGTTCCCATTTTGATATCTTTCTGATACTTCATCGCCTCAACAACAATAATGGGGAGATATGCAAGAAGAGGAGTAACAATATTTGTCACAGAATCACCGATTCTATACGCTGCCTGCACGACCTCTGGAGAATATCCCAAAAGCATAAGCATTGGCACAAAAATAGGGGCAAGCAAAGCCCATTGTGCAGAAGATGAGGCAATCATCAGATTGATCGCAGCACTCATCACTACAAAACAAATCAACAATACTCCAGAATCCATATTAAGCCATTTTAGAAAGCTTGCTCCCTTGATTGCTAGAAAAGGACCAAAATTGCTCCAAGAAAAAAGAGCAATAAATTGAGCTGCAAAAAAGATAATCACAAGATACATCCCCATTGATCGCATTCCTTTTGCCATCGCCTCAATCACATCTTCAGAGCGATTAAAAACCTGCAAAACATAACCATAAACAATTCCAGGAATTGCAAAAGATAAAAAAACAAAAAAGATAATCCCTGTAAAAAATGGAGAACCTATCAAAGATCCTGTTGCCTGATTCCTAAATGAGCTTGATGAGGGCACAATCAACGCCAAAACAATCCCAATAAAGACCATAAGACTCAAAAATGCATAGAACAATCCCCTTTTCTCCACACTATCAAGCACTTTTTTTTCTTCCCGTATTCCCTCTTGTTGATAGCTCCCCAAACGAGGTTCAACAATTTTTTCTGTCACAAAATAACCCAAGATTACAATCAAAAAAGTACTGACAAACATAAAATACCAATTTGCCTCAACTCCCACAACATAAGTAGGATCAATCATTCTTGCTGCTTGTTGTGTGATACCCGACAAAATAGGATCCAATGTCCCAATCAATAAATTGGCACTATATCCTCCACTCACTCCAGCAAACGCCGCAGCAATTCCAGCCAAAGGATGGCGACCCAAAGAATAAAAAATCATCCCCGCAAGAGGAATAAGCACCACATAGCCCACATCCGAAGCAAGATTGGACATAATCCCAGCAAAAACAACAACAAGTGTCGCCAATTTTTTTGGCGCATTGAGAACCAAAGCGCGAATTGCCGCTGATAAAAATCCAGATGCCTCAGCAATCCCCACACCAAGCATAGCAATCAAAACAGACCCTAAAGGAGGAAAGTTTGAAAAATTTTTCACAAGACTTGTTGCAATATGAACCAACCCATCCATACTCAAAAGGTTTGCAATCACAATACGCTTATTTTCATCTCTTGGATCAATAACATAAAGTCCTAACGCATTTGCGACTGCAGAAGCCAAAGCCAAAATAAAAATCAAAACAATAAACAATATTGCAGGATGAGGCAAAACATTGCCCACTTTTTCCAACACATCAAGAAAGCTTAAACGCTTTGTTTTCATTGTTTCTCCTTTAATTTGTTTCTATGTTTTATTTCTTTATCAATCATTAAGCAAGTCCAAATTGCGACAAAAGTGCTACTTAAAACCAGCGACCAAATTCCCCACCAAGAGATTAAAGCCATCTACAAGCACAAAAACCAAAATCTTAAAAGGCAGAGAAATCATCACCGGAGGGAGCATCATCATCCCCATTGCCATCAAAATAGAACTTACAACCATATCAATGACCAAAAATGGTAAATAAAGTAAGAATCCGATTTGAAAGGCTGTTTTAAGCTCACTAATCAAAAACGCAGGAATCAATGTCGTAATAGGCACATCATCGACACTATTTGGATTTTCAATCCCTCGGATTCGATAAAAAAGAGCCAAATCTTTCTCTCTTGTGTTTTGCAACATAAACTCTTTAAAAGGCTTCAAGCCTCGCTCAAAAGCAATGTCATATGAAATTTGCTTATCTATATAAGGGCGGATCCCCTCATCATATGCTCTCTTGACCGTAGGCTCCATAATAAAGAAAGTCAAAATAAGAGAAAGGCTGACAAGCACCTGAGTGGGGGGACTTTGCTGAGTTCCAAGTGCTGTGCGTAAAAATGCAAACACAATCACAATACGCGTAAAACTCGTCATCACCAAAATCAGTGATGGAGCAAGCACAAGTAATGTCATCACAATGACGACATTGAGCGTATTGACTAACTCTTGAGGCTCATTTGGAGCACCAAAAGAAAGATTAACCGTGGGGATCTGGGTTTCTGCATAAGAAATGGCGCAAAAAACAACAAAAAGAGCAATCCATATCTTTTTCAATCTTTTTCCTGCATTAAACAATCTAGGCTTCTTAGAATCTCCTATTATACCCTCCTTTTACCCTTTGAAAAGGAGTTTGTGCTAGAATCCATTTCATACAATCACAAACTTCTACTTGCAAGGATAGCAATGAATCTATCGGTTGTCATTTTGGCTGCAGGAAGTGGCACAAGAATGAAATCTAGCACCCCAAAAGTCTTACACAAAATCTGCGGGGAAGAGCTTTTGTTTTATAGCATTGAATGTGCTTTGCTTTTGAGTGATGATGTGCACATCATTCTTTATCATCAAGCTTCACGGATTAAAGAGTCCTGCCAAGCACGCTTTGGCGATCGCATTTCTTTCTCTATCCAAGATTATGATCGCTTTCCGGGGACAGGAGGGGCACTACTCCAAGATGGGAAGCTTTTGCCCACCAAATACTCCAAGCTTTTAATTCTCAATGGGGATATGCCTCTTATTACTCCATCTTCATTGCAAAAACTTATCCTCATATCCTCTCCAATTGTTTTGGGAGTGATTACCACACAATCGCCTTTTGGCTATGGGCGCGTTATTTTAGAATCAGGAAAGGTCAAGCAAATCATTGAAGAAAAAGACGCAAACAAAGAAGAGAAAAAAGTTTGCACCATTAATTCTGGAGTTTATTGTTTTGAGCGCAATCTTTTAGAATCTTATCTTCCCAAGCTCAATAATCATAATACTCAAAATGAATACTATCTGACCGATGTGATCAAATTGGCCGCTCAAGATTCTATCTGTATCCAAAGCATTGATGTTGCTGAGGAGGAATTTTGTGGGATCAATGATAAATCCCAGCTTGCTCAAGCAGAAGAAGTAATGCTCGCTCGCTTAAGAAAACAAGCAATGAAAGAAGGGGTTATTATGCATTTGCCTCACACAATTTATCTAGAAAAAAGCGTAAGATTTGAGGGGGAATGCGAGATTGAGCAAGGCGTGCAACTTTTTGGACAAACACTCATCAAAGATTCTCACATCAAGGCTCATAGCACTATTAGAGATTCTCAAATCATTTCAAGTGATGTAGGCCCTATGGCACACATTCGCCCCAATAGTCACATTCGCCAATCTCACATTGGAAATTTTGTTGAAGTCAAAAACTCCACTCTTAGAGGAGTCAAATCTGGACATTTGAGTTATTTGGGTGATAGCACGATTGATGAGGGAAGCAATATCGGTGCAGGCGTCATTACATGCAATTACGATGGAAAAGCAAAGCACCAAACCCATATTGGCAAGAATGTTTTTGTCGGATCAGATTGTCAGCTTATTGCGCCCATTACAATTGCTGATCAAACTCTCATTGGTGCTGGAAGTACAGTAAGGAAAGATTCTCAAAAAGGGGACTTAATCATCTCAAGAAGTGAGCAAAAAAACATTCCTCAAGGATATTTTGCTTTTTTTAAGGACAAAAAATGAAAAAAATTCCTATCGGGATCATTGGTGTTAGTGGCTACACAGGACTTGAGCTCATCAAGCTACTCATCTCTCATCCGATCTTTGAGATTGCCTATCTTGGAGGCTCTGAAGAAAATCAAGATCTAGCATCTCTGCATCCAGCGCTCTCTAGCGTATTGCACACTAGAGTTAAAAAAAGCCATTGTCAAGAGATTGCCTCAAAATGCGAACTTGTCTTTTTGGCTCTGCCTCACAAAAGTGCAATGGAATATGCAAAGATCCTCCTTAAAGAGGGTATTAAAATCATTGATCTCTCTGCAGATTATCGCCTCAATCGTGAAAACTACGAAAAATATTACTGTCCTCATCTAGATGCAGAGAATCTCTCTCAAGCGGTATATGGGCTTCCTGAATGGAACACTCCTCAAATCATTCAAGCCTCTTTGATTGCAAACCCTGGGTGCTATCCAACAGCAACACTTCTAGGTATCCTCCCCTTCATTTCTCATCTTCAAGCAGATAGTCTTTTTGTCGATGCAAAGAGTGGAGTAAGCGGAGCAGGAAAGAATCTATCACCAACTTCTCACTACAGCAGAATCAATGAAAATCTTTTTGCCTATGCTCCATTAGAGCATCGTCACCAAATTGAAATTGAAGAAAAAATCTCTTTTTTTGGGAAGGTCAATTTACAAGTCAATTTTGTGCCCCACCTTTGTCCTTTCACACGCGGAATGATTGTGAGCATTTATGCAAAACTTAAGCATCCTATTGATCCCTTTGAAATCCTTCAGCAAACCTACCAAGATCATCCTTTCATCCGCATTCGACAAACTCCCCCTGAAGTCAAAAATGTTAGCGGAACGCACTTTTGTGACATCTTTGCCAAAACAATGGGCAAGGATTTATTTGTCAGTAGTGGGATTGACAATCTTTTGAGAGGAGCAAGTTCTCAAGCTCTTCTTAATGCCAATCTTATGTGTCATCTGCCTCAAGATATGGGCATTCCAAAGATCGCATATGTCCCTTAAGCTCAATCATGATGCAATTTTTATTGCCGATTCGCATTTTAGTTGCAAGTCAAAAGGGCTTTTGGACTATCTTACATCTCTTTTTGCCTCTCCTCCTAGCCAACTCATTTTAATGGGAGATATTGCCCAAATCCTCCTTGGGAATCTCAAAAACAGCATCCAAAGCAACATTGAGCTTTTAGCCAACTTGGATCGATTAGAAAAACAAGGGACACAGATTGTTTGGCTGGAGGGCAATCATGATCTTTTCTTGCACAAAATCAAACGATCCAATCTCCTCAAACAAACACTTTTCATCCCACGCAAACAGCAGCCTATCAAAGCAATCTATCATGACAAAATCTATCTTTTAGCACATGGAGATCTTTTTCTTTCTAAAAGATATGAGCTTTATATCCAAACACTCACGCGCATTCCCAAACTTTTAGAAATCATTGACTACTTGAGCGCGGGTGAAATTTATAGCGAGCTTGAAAAAAAACTTGAATGCAAAATGATCAAAAACTATCCATTGGGATTTTTTGATTTTGCTTCCCAACGCATTGCACTCTATCAAAAATATTTTCAATACCCCTTTCATGGAATCATTGAAGGGCATTTCCATATTGGAAAAAAACTCACACTTTATGGAATCCAATACATCTCCCTTCCTGCGTTTTACTTCAAGCAAGAAGGGAACAAAATCGCAACATTTTTAAAATAAATCAAGGATAATGAATGGATGAAATGCAAGAAATTCTTGAAGATTTTCTCATTGAAAGCTTTGATTTGCTTGAACAACTTGATCAAGATTTACTTGATTTAGAACATCACCCTCAAGATTCCAAGCTTCTTGATCGCATTTTTAGAGTTGCTCACACCATCAAGGGCTCAAGCAGTTTTTTGGGGTTTGAGACACTCACTTCTTTGGTGCACAATATTGAAGAGATTCTCAATATGGCACGCAAAGAGCATCTAGTCATTTCACATGAGGCAATGGATCTAGTTTTGGAGGCTATAGACTTAACAAAAACACTACTTCAAGAAATCAAAAAAACAAAAAAAGATCCCAAGCAAATACCCACACAAGATATCATCAAAAGACTTCAAGCTCACTGCCAATCTCATCTCAACCAATCATCCCCAGATTCTCTCTCAGATGAAGAGCTTGATGCTCAAATCCAACTCTTGCTTAAAGAACAACGCACCTCCCATCAAACCAAAAAACAAACTATCTCGCCTCCCTCCAAAGTTGCTTTCTCTATTTCTCCTACCTCTACTCCCCCTATCTCTTCTCACGCAAAAGAAATTCCAGAAAAAGCATTCTCTCCAGAACAAACCATTCGCGTGGATGTTACAAAACTTGATGATTTAATGAATCTGATTGGAGAATTGGTTTTGGCAAAAAATCGCTTAATGCAAACCCACAATCACTCCTCAACCAATGATGACCTACACCAAACAATCCACTCTATCGCCAACATCACAAGCGATCTTCAACTTGCGCTTATGAAAACAAGAATGCTTCCTATCACCAAAGTTTTCAATAAATTTCCTCGCCTGATTCGAGACCTATCACACGAACTCCATAAAAAAATTGAACTCATCATTCTTGGAGAAGATACAGAGCTAGATAAATCTATCATCGAAGAGATTGGCGACCCCTTGGTGCATATCCTTCGCAACTCTTGCGATCACGGAATCGAAACCCCCCAAGAAAGAATCGCTTTGGGCAAGAGGGAAATAGGAAAAATTTCTTTGAATGCCTACAATGAAGGGAATCTAATCGTTATTGAAATTGAGGATGATGGAAGGGGACTTGACCCTGAAGCCCTAAAAACTCAAGCATTGCAAAAAGGCCTCATTACACTTCAGGAAGCATCATCAATGAGCGATCATGAGGCTCTTTTCCTTATCTTTAAAGCAGGCTTTTCTACAGCCCACACTACTACCAATATCTCAGGAAGAGGCGTTGGAATGGATGTTGTAAAGTCCAACATTGAAAAACTTCATGGCATCATTGATCTACAATCGCAAAAAGGCAAGGGTTTGATTCTCAAACTCAAAATCCCTCTCACACTTGCTATCACCCAAGCTCTCATTGTCAATCTACAAAACCAATCTTATGCAATCCCACTCTCTTCTGTCTTAGAAACACTCAAAATCACCATCAACCAAATTGATTTTTTAGATGGGAAAAATGTCTTAAGGCTTCGCGATGCAATTATCCCTCTTCTGCACTTGGCTGATTTTTTTGAGATGGATTACAAGCCAAACAAACAGGATGAGCATTTTGTCGTTATTGTTGGATCAACCAATCAAAAAATAGCGCTACTTGTTGATCGACTCATTGGCCAAGAAGAGATTGTAATCAAACCATTAGGTGAATACCTCAAAAATCTTCCAGGCCTTTCTGGGGCAACAATCAGAGGAGATGGGGAAATTGCACTAATACTTGATATCCCCTCCATTGTCCGCACAAAAAAAAGAAGTAAAATCAAAACATCTCTCCAGATACAATCCAAGCCAACAAAACAACACATTTTGATTGTCGATGATTGTCCTACAAGTCGCAGAATTGCTAAGGATTATTTAAAAGATCTAGAAATCCAAGTATCAGAAGCTCAAAATGGACTTGAAGCCCTAGAACTCCTTAAGGATATGCAATTTGATGCCATCATTATCGACATAGAAATGCCCAAAATGGATGGTTATATGCTTGCCAAAGAGATTCGGAAGCTTGATAATCTAAAACGCACACCCCTTATTGCAACAACAAGCCTCAATACCAAAGAAGACTACATCAAAGGATCAGAATCTGGGATGAATGACTACATCGCCAAGCCCTACTCAAAGAGCTACTTTTTGCAAGTCATCCAACACCACCTTGGCCTTGAAAGGACACCTAAATGAATCCCGTTGAGATACAAAAAATTCTCCAAGAGCAATCTATGCACAATGAAGCTCCACCAAAACAAATGCTTCAAGTGATTGGTTTTCAAATAGAAAAAGAATATTTTGCAATCCCCATTTTAGATGTTCAAGAGATTATTAAACCTCTTCCATATACACATATCCCTTTTGTGCCAAAATACATTCTTGGTATTTTTCATCTAAGAGGAAACATTCTTCCTCTGATTGACTTACGCCAAAAACTTGGCTTTGGATACAAAGCAGTCGATGAGGAAACGCATATTTTGGTCATTCATTATCAAGATCAAAAGCTTGGAATCATGGTCGACAAACTCACAGAATCTATCTTATTGGATCAAGAAGAAATTGACACCCACATCGTGCAAGAGAATATGCATTTATATGGAGTTGGAAAGCAAGAGGATAAACTTATTGCACTCCTAAATACGCAAGCATTATTTAAGAGAGATTTCTAGCCCAACCCCCTTTTCTTATTTTCTAAGAAAAATTTTGCTCAATAGCCTCAGCAATCAATTGCTTATTTTGTGGTTCAACAAGCCGTGTTCCAACTTCAACACCATTGCGATAAAAAATCAATGTCGGAATGGCGCGAATATTTAGAGATGCACTTAGCTCCTCCTCCTGCCTTGAATCGACCTTATAGATTTTGACCAATGAGGCAAACTCTTCGCTCAAATCCTTAAGAAAAGGCTCGATCTTGACACAATCTTTGCACCATGTTGCTCCAAAAACAACCAAGCAATTCTCATTTTTGCTTACAGCCTCATACTGTGAAGCATCAATATTTTCTACCATAAAACTCCTTTAAATGCCAAAGTTAAAAAGTATCCGCCAACAACAAGAATTAGGCATAAGCAGAAAGCAAGTCCAAATGCTCTCCCACCAGATTTTACAAATTTTTTAAAATCAATTTGCAAACCAAGTGCAGCCATTGAGAAAACAATACACAACACGCAGAGAAATTTTCCTGCAGAGATAATATCTCCAAAAGTGATTGCCCCCACAAAAGTCTCATCAGCTATTTTGCTCAAATACGTATTCACAATAATCATTCCCAAAAATGCAAACGCAAACCAAGGAATCTGAATTGTTTTCTTAGTTTTTCCTTTTTCTTCTTCTTGATTCTTTACAAAAAGATAAGTCACGATAAGCAAAAAAGGAACAAGCATAATGACGCGAGTCATTTTAATGATAATTGCCACATTGGCTGCATTTTGAGTAAAAGTTCCTTGTGCCATATCTTTTGCCATATCTGCCGCACCAGCAACATTAGCAACCTCATGCAAAGTAGCTCCCATCATAACACCCATCCCATTGGCATCTAAATTGGGCACCAAGCCGGCGGCATACAAAATGGGATAAAGAAACATTAGAGCTAACCCAAAAATTACAACACTCCCAACAGCCATAACACCCTTAAATGGATCGGATTTTAAGCTTGATTCCAAAGCTAAAACCGCAGCAGCTCCACAAATGGCACTTCCCGCTCCTACAAGCATTGAGGTTTCTTTATCAAGTCCAAAAAATTTGGGTCCCGCAATCACAGCAATCAAAAAAATAGCCACAATCACAATCAGTGAAATAAGTATTCCCCAAATACCTACCCCAGCAAGCTCTGTCAGTGTTACATTAAATCCATACAAAATAATGCCTAGCCTCAAGAGCTTCTTAGCACTAAAATGCACTCCAGCTTGAAAAGTATGCTGATATTTGAAAAAGATAGGAGAAAGAAATGCACCAATCAAAATCGCAAATGCTGTAGCTGCCAAATGCGTGCTTTCACGAATAGTTTGATTGCTTGCAAAAAACATAGAGAGCACAACAATGCCTCCAACAAAAATCAATCCTTTAAAGTTTGATTTTAAAATATTTAACCAATGTTGAAAAAAGTTCTTATTATTATGAGTATGTCCGCAATCCATCTTAATTCCTTTACAATTTGATTGCTTAGCGAAGAGTTTAATTATGAACAAAATCGCGAAGTAACAGGAGTGGTGGCTTGAGGCGGAATCGAACCACCGACACGAAGATTTTCAGTCTTCTGCTCTACCGACTGAGCTATCAAGCCAAATTTTCAAAGACGAAATTATAACAAACTTTTTAAGCTTTTCTGCATTTTTTGGCCATCTCTTGAAAAAGCTCTCCTCGTTGCTTATAAGACACAAATTGATCGAGACTTGAGGCCGCAGGGGAAAGCATAGCAATACTCTCTAGAGAATGCTTTAAATCTATCTCTTTTATGGCTTGTTCTAAGAAATAACAGGCAGAAAATCTTATTTTAAATTTTTGAGCCAAGTCCCCCAACCTCTCGACATTGCTCCCAATCCCAAAAATCTCTGCATCATATTCTTGCAATTCTTGAAACAAGGGCACAAGATCTGCTCCCTTGTCATCACCCCCCAAAATCAAATAAATTTTTTTGCCCCTATAGGATCTAAGTGCCCAAATTGTTGCATCCACATTTGTTCCCTTAGAATCATCAACCCACACTCGCCCAATTTCATCTTGAAACTCTTCTACCTTGTGAGCTCCAACCTTATAATCCAAAAGCTTTTTGCTCAGATCCTTTCCTGTTAAAATCTTAGCTCCGCTTAAAGCTAGCATTGCATCTAGCAAAAATGGTTCTTGGAATTTGACTTGAGATAGATCAAACCCAAAATAATCTGCCAGATCTTCACTTGTCCCATAGGTCACAATATGCGCACTAGATTTCAAGACCTCATCAAACATTTCAAACTCTTTTGGAATCACTGCAACGCATTCATGATTCATTCGCTCAATGGGGCTGAGCTTGGCCCTCACATAGGCATCAAAACTTCCATGCCATGAGATATGGTCTTCTCTAATGGGCAACAAAAGATACACTTGAGGAAAAACAGATTGCGTGTAATGCAAACTAAAAGAACTTGTTTCCAAAATCCATATCTTGGGAAGTAGAGTTGCAAGAGAGGCCAAGGGGACCCCAATATTTCCTCCACTGATTCCACCACAATCTTTTAAAATCCACTCTAGCATTTCTGTTGTTGTTGTTTTGCCATTAGTTCCGCTAATCCAAATTTGTCTTTTGATATCTCCAAGAAGAAAATCATATTCACTGACAAGACTTTGAGCTTGTTTAATCATTGGATGAAATGGAGGAATTCCTGGAGAGGGAATCTGAAGACGAGTTTGGACTTTTTGCAATGGAGGCAAAAAATTATTTCCAAACGAATCGATTCTTTTTTCTATAAATGCATCATCAAAGACAACACACTTTTCCCCATTGTGATTAATAAACTCTAAAAGAGCTTGATTTGTTTTGCCATATCCAAGAAGAGCAATCATCTAATCTTAAGACTTAGCAATGCAACAAGATTGCTTAAAATCGCGATAATCCAAAAACGAATGATAATTTTATTTTCTGCCCATCCCTTCATCTCATAATGATGATGGATAGGAGCCATGAGAAAAACTTTTTTCTTTCGAATTTTGTAGCTTCCGATTTGAAGAATTACAGAAATTGTTTCCCACACAAAAACAAAACCAATCAAAAACAAAAGAACCTCATTATTTGACACAATTGCCATATAGGCAATAAATGATCCCAAAGCCAAACTTCCACTATCCCCCATAAAAACTTGTGCAGGATGGCAGTTGTACCACAAAAAGCCAAAAAGTGATCCAATAAGCGCCAATGAAACCACAACGAGCTCTCCGCTCTGACTCACTTGAGGCCACAATAAATATTGCGAGAAAGCAGCATGCCCCCCGATATAAACAAAAATTGAAAGGGAAATAAGCGCACAAATGCTTGGGACTGTTGCCAAACCATCTAAGCCATCTGTAATATTAACAGCATTGGAAGTTGCCAAAAACACAAGCGTCCAAAATAAAATTGAAAACACCCCTCCCATATCAAACAATGGATCCTTAACAAAAGGAAGATAGAACTTCCCTTGATGACCAAATGAATAAAGTGCATAAGAAATCGTTAAAGCAAAGAGTGCCAAAAGCAAAAATTTCATCCTTGCACTCATGCCTGAATTGTTTTTTGCAGCGATCTTCATAAAGTCATCTCTAGCACCTACAAAGCAAAACAAAAAAAGAGTTAAAAGCCCAAATAAAGCATAAAGATTATAAAGATTGATGCACAAAAGACTTGAAATCAGGGTGCTTAAAACAAAAACAATCCCTCCCATCGTCGGAGTATCTTTTTTGCCCTCATGCGTTGGAACATAAGTAGAGATAGGCTGATTGGCTTTTTTAGCCTTGGCCCATCGTATAAAAAGAGGCATAAATAACACGCTCAAAAAAAATGCAAGAAAAAAACTTAAGCCTGCTCTAAAAGTGATGTATTGAAAAATATTAACTTGAAAAATTGAAAAAAGGAAATAAAGCATATAAAACCTTAAGAGGATTAAACGAGGGTAGAAAACAAATTTCTCTAGGGGCTCCAGGATAGGGGGTGGGGGAACCTGGAGCCCCTAGAGAAATCTCTATCAACTTTTGATGGAGGAATAGTATCAGAAATTTTCATTTTTTACATTTACTTTTTGATAATTTTTAAAAATTATTTATTCCTCTCCCTAAAATTTTTAAAATCAAGTCTTGTTTTCTTGCATTGTATATTGATTTTTTACCAAATAAGTATTATCCGAGTATAATCATAAAATTTCATTATTATGCGTCTATGTATCAATCACTCTAGGTTGCGCATAAGCAAAACTCAAATTTCAACAAAAGAGATTCTCTATGATCAAAAAAACCCTCTTAATCATTACGGATGGTATCGGACATTCTGAGAAAACAGATCACAATGCCCTATACCACGCCAAAACCCCAACTTATGATTGGCTCTTTGAAAATGCACCACACTCACTCATTCGAACTTTTGGAGAAGATGTTGGGCTACCCGATGGACAAATGGGAAATTCAGAGGTTGGACACATGACTCTTGGACTTGGTCGCGTTATCTATCAAGATCTCATCAAACTTTCAAAAGGATTAGAGGATCAAACTCTTTTTGACACTCAAGAATTCCAAACGCTAAGTGCACACAAAAGAATCCATATTGTGATTTTATTAAGTGATGGTGGAGTGCATTCACACATCTCACACCTCTTTCATGTCCTTAGATTCCTCAAAGACCAAACAATCTTTTTGCATCTTATCGGTGATGGGAGAGATGTGGCACCACAAAGCCTGCCAAACTATCTTGCTATGCTATCTCCCTACCTTAATGACAGAATCCAAATCGCAACACTTAGCGGAAGATACTATGCTATGGATCGCGACAAGCGATGGGAGAGAGTTAGGCTTGCTTATGATTGTATTATCAATGCTACACCCTCTACAAAACTCTCCCCGCAAGATTACATCGCTCAAAGTTATCAAGACAAAACCTATGATGAATTTATCAAACCCGTAGCCTTTGAGGGCTTTAATGGGGTTCAAGAAGATGAGGCAATGCTATTTTTGAATTTCCGCTCTGATCGCATGAGAGAGCTTACACAAGCCATTTTTTCAAAAGACTTTCCCCACTTTGAGAGAAAATCGTTCTCTCGTCTTTATTGCTTGTGTGCAAATATCTATGATGAAAATTTTCCCCTCCCCTCTTTGCTCAAAAAAGAAATCCTTTCAGACAGTCTTGCTTCTATAATCTCATCCAACCAACTCACACAAGCTCATATTGCAGAAACAGAAAAATATGCCCACGTTACTTTTTTCTTCAATGGCGGGATTGAAGCTCCATACCCAAAGGAAGATCGTTTTTTGATTCCTAGCCCAAAGGTTGCCACCTATGATCTTTGTCCGCAAATGAGTGCCCAAGAAGTAGGAGATCAAACCCTTCAATGCATGCAACAAGGATATGACTTTATTGTTGTTAATTTTGCAAATGGCGATATGGTCGGCCACACAGGGGTTTTTGAGGCAGGCATTAAGGCCGTAGAAGCTGTAGATACAGAACTTGAAAGAATCATTAAGCTTGCCCAAGAGCTAGATTATTCTCTCATCCTTACAAGCGATCACGGAAATTGCGAGGAGATGAAAGATACACAAGGCAATACGCTCACAAATCATACAGTAGGGGATGTATGGTGCTTCATCCTTGATCCAAGGGTAAAAACACTCCACAATGGAACTCTAGCCAATATCGCTCCAAGCATTTTAAAGCTTATGGGGCTTCCTATCCCTGCCTGTATGCAACACCCCCTTTTTGAAGAGTGAAGACAAAAGATGCTTTTTAATTCATATGTATTTATTTTTGCTTTCCTACCCATTGCTCTTTGTGGATACTTTCTCCTCTTAAGATTTACAAATCCAACTCTTGCTAAGTGCCATCTCATCTTGGCAAGCTTCTTTTTCTATGGATATTGGAATCTCAAATATATTCCACTACTCCTTGGATCTATCATCATAAATTATTGGATTTCCTCCAAGGTGGGGGGGGGGGTAGAGAAAAAGAAATGGCTTGTTGCTGGAATTATTTTCAACCTTTCTCTTCTAGGCTTTTTTAAATACACAGATTTTTTCTTAGAAAATTTCAATCTCTTTTTTAACACCTCCATTCCACTTCCACACATTTTACTTCCTCTAGCCATCAGCTTCTTCACCTTCCAACAAATTGCCTATTTATGTGATTCTTACCACAATCAAAGCAAAGATCACTTTTTGGATTATTGTCTTTTTGTCGTCTTTTTTCCTCAACTAATTGCTGGCCCAATCGTTCATCACAAAGAAATGATGCCTCAATTTAAATCTATCCCATATCGCTGGTTTCATGTCAAACATCTCACAAAAGGGCTTTTTATCTTCGCAATTGGACTCTTTAAAAAAGCAGTTATTGCAGACACTTTTGCAATCTATGCCAACAATGGATTTAGTGCATCCCTTAATGGAGCAAAACTTAATTTTTTTGAATCATGGCTAACATCCCTTTCTTATAGCTTTCAACTTTATTTTGACTTTAGCGGATATTGCGATATGGCAATTGGTATTGCTTTGTTTTTCAATATTGTCTTGCCGATCAATTTCAATTCTCCCTACAAAGCTCTTAATATCCAAGATTTTTGGAAACGATGGCACATTACGCTTGGGAGATTCTTAACACAATATCTCTATGTTCCTTTGGGGGGAAGTCAGTTTGGGAAATTAAAGACCTTGCGTAATATCGCCATTGTGTTTATACTTAGTGGTCTATGGCATGGGGCCGGATGGGGATTTATTATCTGGGGCATCTTGCACGCTCTTGCCATGATGATACACAGAATCTATGGCTATATTTTGGAGTTTTTAAATTTCCATCCAAAAAATTGGATTTATAAATTCTTGTGCTGGATTTTGACTTTCAACTTTATTAATATCTCTTGGATATTTTTCCGATCCGAAAATCCCTCTAGTGCAATCAACATCCTTAAGGGCATGATTGGAAAAAATGGGGTCGTATTGCCTAGTGCCTTTCAAGAATGGTTTGCATCTTTAGGGATTGATAAACTTTTTGGATTTTCCTTTCCTTTTCAATATCTTGCCGGCAACCCAACAAATTTTTTCAAACTCTTAATTTGTTTTTGCATTTTTGCTCCTATTGTCTTTTTCCCAAAAAACAGCTCCAATTTCAATCATCTCAATTCTTATAAAGTGCTACTTTTTGCGAGTTTTCTATTCTGGTATGCCCTTATTCGCATAGGAATCTCGCCCTATCAAGAATTTATCTATTTTAATTTTTAGGACAAAAGATGAAAAAACTTTTATGGCTTTTGTTTTCTGGTCTGATTCCAATCTCTTTACTTCTTCTTGCACTATATATCTTTGATCCCTTTCAGCTTTATCACAAACCCTACTGGAGAAAGACATTCTTTAGTCAAGATATGCATTATCAAGCCGCAGGCATTATCAACAACTATGATTTTGATTCGGCAATTTTGGGAAGCTCCATTATGGTCAATACAAGCTCTGTAGAAGCAAATAAAAAATTAGGAGGAAATTGGGTCAATCTTTCCGCAGGAGGATCTGGAATCTTTGAAAGAATGGATATATTAAATTTCTTATTGTCAAAAAAACAAATCAAAACTATCATCTTTACATTGGAACCAGGCTGGCTAAATGAAAGTCAAACTACCACAAATCAATATCACTATCTCTACGATCAAAACAGAATCAATGATTTTAAAACTTACCTAGATGAAGTTTTTATTTTTTGTTTTTTCATACAAAAAATTTGCCTACCAAAGGGGCAAGAAACCCTTGATAGACCAGCAAACTGGATAAGTGAGCCATCGACAAAAGGAAGACTTGGGGGATTTCAATCATGGATCAATAATAAAAATCGTCCAGACATCAATCACATTTTTAACCAAATCAAAAATTTTCAAGAAACCAAATATGACACACAAACCCAAAAAATTCCAAGCGCCCTGATTTACTATATTAAAGAAAATCCTTCTACAGAATTTATCTTTATTATTCCTCCCTTTGCAAGACTTGGGTATAAAATTAATTTTATTTCAATTAAGCAGGCACTACAAAAACTACTCTCCCAAAACTTACCCAATCTCAAAATCTACGGCTTTGATAACACTTCAATTCCCGATGATTTATCGCATTACATAGATTTGGCCCATTATGATGAAAGCATTAATTCACTTATGCTTGATGCCATTAAAGATGATACACACAGAATCACTCTTGAAAATATTGATTCTTATTTTCAAACCATGCAAGAAAAAATTGATGCTTATGATATTGAATCTTTACGCCAAAAAATCCTTGCTCTCTGAGAGTCCAAATATCGATAGAATACAAACTTTGACTTTAAACTCAAAGAGAATAGATGAAGCATTATTTGAACTTTTTACACACAAAACCGATAGAAGAAAGTCTTATTTTTGAGAGCCTAAAATGCTCAAAAAAGGAAGCAGAGATCTTGCAGTATATGGCAAAAATGTTGCTAGAGGGGGAGAATGAATTTAGGGTTTTGTCCCTTTTAGAGTGCGTTTTTGATCCTCAAAATCTATTTGAGCAAGATCGCACCAAGCTTACAGACTATCTTCCCTATATCAAAAATCTTTTGGATCTTGGTTGGATCACCCAAAGCACACTAGGATCAAAAACCCTACTGGAACTTTTGGGAGAAACTATATATCTCAGTCACAGCTTCCTTAAGCTCCTTGAAAATGGGAGCTTGGAGAATCTTGTCTTTGAAGATCGTGCTTATGAGGATCATTTAGAGTATCTCAAAGATCAATTCTTGCGTATTGATTTGCTTGTACAGCTTGCAAACCTCAGATTCTCCCACAAAGCAGATTCTCCATCCATCTCCAAGATCACCTATCGCCTCAATGCCCTCAATCAACAGATTGCCCACCGTATCAAGCTAACCGCTCATCCCTTTGAGCTAATCAAGATGATTGAAGATTCTGCCCTGACGCAAAAAGAACAAATCATTTTCTTTGCACTCCTTAGAGAAGAATACTATGGGGGAGAAAGCAATTTAAGAGAGATGAATGCTCTTTTGGAGCTTATCAGTCACGATGAATATGACCGAATCAAAAATCGATCCCTGCTTGATGATAAAGGAACCCTTCTAGAAAGAGAATGGATTGGATATGATGAGTTTCTTAGCCCTTTTGGAGGAATTAGTCGCACCTATTTCATTGCAGAAGAAATCCTACAAAAAATCATTCATCCCAACAAACACAAGAAAAAAACAAAAAATGTCCTCTCTACCCTTATTCAAGAGCAAAATCTCTTCGAACTCCTTGAGCCCAAAAAAAATCTCTCTGAAATTATCCTTCCTCAACCCCTAAGACAAACTCTTGAGCACCTACTCAAACAAATGGATTCTAAAGTGATCGCTCGCTTGAAGGCTTGGGGAATCAAAGACAAAAAAACACTCGAGGCAAAGATCATCTTCTATGGAAGCGCAGGCACTGGAAAAACACTCACAGCCCTTGCTTTGGCAAAAAGCCTCAAAAGACCACTTTTGCATCTTGACTGCTCCAAAATCCTTTCAATGTATGTTGGCGAAAGTGAAAAAAATGTGCGGAAGATTTTTGATTCTTATGATGAGATAGCACAAAAAAGCAAAAATGAACCTATCCTCTTGCTCAATGAAGCCGATCAATTCCTCAGCACGCGAACGATAGGAGGTGGAGGATCTGAAAAAATGCACAACCAAATGCAAAATATTTTTCTAGAACAAATTGAAAAATTTGAAGGGATTTTGATTGCCACAACCAATCTCTTAGAAACATTAGATCCTGCATTTTCTAGACGCTTTAACTACAAAATCGAGTTTAAACGCCCAACCATAGAGCAAAGAAGAGAGATTTGGGAACTTCACTTACCCAAACATGCAGAGTTTGCTATCCCGCAAAGCGCACTGATTGATAATCTTTCCAAATATGATTTAAGTGGAGGACAAATTGCCCTAATTGTCAAAAATACTGCCTATAAGGTAGCCACAAGAGAAGTGCCTATTTTTGACCTACAAGATTTCATCGAAGAGATTCAAAAAGAAAAAGAAGGGAATTTTGATGGAGAAAAAAATATGGGATTTGTTCTTTAGGACTGATGATAAAACCTAATTGTTTGCAATCTCCTATCAAAGAAGTTGCAAGGCAAAGCCTTGCAAAATATTTAAGCCTTTTGAGCCTTGAGCACCCAAATTGCTTTTTGAAGCATTCCTGTTTTTTCATCGGCAAACCCGACCGTAAATCCATCACCCTCTTGACCTGCAACTTTAGACAACTCTTGAAAAGATTTTGCAAAATATTCATAATCCTTCAAAACTCCATCAAGAACCTCATTGGCACTAAAGCTGGTTTTGCTCTCTTCTGAAATTTTTGAGGCTTTAATTGCATCAGCAAGCGTGACATATGGCGTTCCGCCAAGCTGAATAACCCTCTCGGCTAGATCGTCAAAAATTTCTGCAAACCTTTCATAGATCTCTTGTGTTGCTGCATGAATTTGTGGAAAATTAACACCTTTTACATTCCAATGATAGTTATGCGTTTTCATAAAAAATACAATGCTATCAGCTTGAAGTTGTTTTAATAATTCAATCGTTTTCATTTTGTTCTCCTTAAATGATAATTTTTATTATTCGATAATGCTAGCCCAAGAATCTTAATCTATCATTTACACTTAGAGATTTTCAAAATAAAAGTTTTAGGTTCAGGAATAAAGTTAATTTCCCCCTCATGAGCTTTGATGATTTGTCTTGATAGGGTAAGACCCAGTCCCGTTCCCTTGAGTTTGGTGGTTTTGAAGGGTTCAAACAAGGCCTGCGAATCTTGAATTGGCTTACCATTATCATAAATGGAGAAAAAGTAACATTCTTCATCTTGAGAAAAATAAATACGAATTTTTCCCTCATCACATTCGCCCTCCTCGATCGCATCAATTGCATTAGAGAGAAAATTTTGCAAAACAATCACCAAAAGATTCAAATCACACCAAACAACCGCCTGATCGGGTGCCTCAAACTCTAAATCATAGGGCTTGCTACAAGAAATATAATTGAGGATTTCTTGAGTTTGTTCTTTGATCTCAAGCATATGATATTCATTTCTTTGAGCAATTACACCCTTAGAAAACATAAGAGTTGTTTTGATGATGTTTTCTACACGCCAAATTGCCTTTTTGATCTCATAAACAAGTCCCTTGCTTTTGATATCTACGCGCTTTAAGAGACTAGAAGCAAGCAAGGAGATAGATCCGACAGGATTTCTTATCTCATGGGCCAAGTGGGCTGAGATCTGTCCCATTGTCGCTAGCCTCTCTTGGCGTTTTTGATGTGTAATATCAATTGCTGTCACAATCTGCTTTCCCCCAATCACAGAACCCTGAAGAAGATAAAAATTTCCCTCAAACTCGATCTCTTCTGAATCAGTCAAAGGCAAATTGCCCTCTAAAATTTTAGAAATCTGATATGCCTTTGAATTAAAATAAAAAAATCCCCCATCTTCTTCAAGAACCCACACAGCTTGAGGGAGCATTTCAAGCACACCCTCAAATAAGCTCTTTAAGGCTGAAAATTCTTTTTGTGCTTCATCAATCTGCCCAATCAGCTCCGACAAAGAAGAGAGAAAGGTTTCTTTATCCTTGCTTGTTAGGGTATTAAGTAGATCTGATGAAAGAAGTGTCTGCACTATCTTTTTCCCATTTGTTGCTCTTTTAAATAGCCCAATAAAAGCTCACTATACCCAAAACTTCCACTTAAACTTTCTGACAAAGTATCTAGATACATTGAATGATAAATATCGCTTCCCGCCTCTTTTGGATAGAGCGGATCTTCATTTTTTATTGCTGTTGCAAGCATTGTTTTAACAATCAATGCCTCAAATGCATCTGTTTGTTTTTTAAGTTTTGCCTCATCGCTTTCTTTTGCTTCCACTCTTGGCACATTGGCTTGAAAAGTGGCTAAACTCGTATCAATTTTCATCATTCTAAGATCCTTATACAATTTCAAGATCAGCACTAATCGCGCCACTTTGCTTCATTGCAGAAAGAATAGAGATAATGCTCTTGGGTCCTGCACCCATTTTTTGCAACGCACGCACAATACTTGAAACTGTAGGTTTTTTTCCACTAGTTGAGATCATATTCTGTGCTGAGCTAATCATCGTCCCATCGCCAATATCTGTCGCTTTTGGATCACTTAGATCTTCTTGGGTAATCTTAATCGTAATGTCTCCATGCGTAATCACAATAGGCTCAATTGTGATTCCAACTCCTGCGATAATAGTCCCACTTCGCTCATCAATCACCACTTTTTCACGCATCGAATAATCCACCTCAACCTCTTGCACCAAAGCCAAAAACTCAATCATACTAAGCTTTTCTGGCTTATGCAACTGGATTGTCCTAGAATCAACAGCCTTGGCAATTCCTTCGCCAAAAACACGATTGAGAACCTTTTGAACACGAATAGCATTTTGAAAATCAGAGCCCTTCAAGCTCAGTGTAGCGGTGGTTTTGTTATATAGATCATAAGGGACCTCTCTTTCAACAGTTGCACCATTTAGCACATTTCCTGCCAATACATTTCCGCTCTCTCCGATACTTAGAGCCCCTTGAGCAACTGCATAAATATTGCCATCAACAGCACTCAGGGGAGTTAGAAGCAGGGTTCCTCCTGCAATAGATTTTGCATCTCCAATAGATGAAACTGTGATGTTGAGCTTATCTCCCTGTTTGGCAAAAGGAGGCAATGTCGCAGTCACCATAACTGCAGCAATATTTTTGGATTTAATGTCATTGGGGGAGACTTTCACATTCATTGTTTCTAACATATTGGCAATGCTTTGCATTGTAAATTTTGAACTTGATTTATCCCCACTTCCATTTAACCCAACAACAAGTCCATAGCCAATCAGTTGATTGTCCCTTACGCCTATAATGCTTGCGATATCGCCGATCTTCTGACCCATCATAAATGTAGCAAGCAGACAAATAGCAATCAATGCTCGTAGAGATTCCTTTCTCATCTTAGCGCCTCCGCTCTGTTTTGGAATCTTTTAAGCAATTCTTATTCCACTACAAAAGTTCAATCGCTTCTTGATCTCTTTTGGTCATTTGTCCAATAATCTCACTTTGCTCATATCCCCCAAACCTTAATCGTTCAACAAGCATATGCGCTTGATTTTGTGGCAAAGCAAACAATAACCCCCCAGAAGTTTGGGCATCAAAACAAGCAATCACTTGAGAAAAATCAAGAGAGGTTTTTATTTTTTGTTTGAGAAATGCATAGTTTTCTCGTGTTCCATTAGGAATCACATCTTTAGAAATCCAATCAACAACACCATCAAAAAGAGGGATTTTTTCGACAAAAATAGACGCTCCCTTATCGTGAGCACACATTTCAAGCAAATGCCCCACAAGCCCAAAGCCTGTTATATCTGTACAAGCATGGATCTCAAACTCCTGTGCCATCTGACTTGCAATTTGATTTAGCTGACACATACTTACTACTGCATCACAATCTGCTTTCAATTCCAGCTTTCCATTTTTGAGCGCTGTTGCAATGATTCCTGTTCCCAAGGGCTTACTCAACACCAAAGCATCACCAACTTGCGCAGTGCAATTTCTCCAAATTTTTTTAGGATGCACAATCCCGCTGACGCTCAAGCCATATTTTTGCTCTTGATCAGCAATTGTATGTCCTCCAAGAAGAGTGACCTTTGCTTCATTAAGCTTTGAGGCTCCCCCCTTCAAAATTTCAGTGATTATTTCTTTTGAAAGATGCTTTTTATCCCACATAAGAAGATTGAGAGCGGTTTTTGGAACTGCGCCCATTGCAAAGATATCACTCAAAGCATTGCTTGCAGCCATTTGCCCATACAAAAAAGGATCATCAACAATTGGTGTAATAAAATCAACACTTTCAACCAAAGCGACTTCTTCGCTCAAGGCATAAACACCGCAGTCATCACTTGTATCATACCCTACAAGTAGGTGCTGATCTCTATAGGTCTCCATTCCAGCCATCATTTGTCCGAGGTCTTCCAGACCCACCTTAGCTGCTCAACCTACACACTGCACAAATGAAGTCAATTTTGACATCATTTTCCTCCTACAAACAAATCACTCCTGATGAACTCATCATTTTTTGCATTATGACTGAAGCTGAAGATATTTCACCTACACTCATACGATTTAAAACCCCATAGTGTTCTAGACAAGTTTTGCATGCTAGTATCTTCACCCCCTTGCGTTGCATGTATTGCAACTCCTCCATTGTTTCTCGACTAGAATCTGCACAAAGCAAAACAGCTCGATTAAGAAGCAAAATTTCCTTAGGGAAGACGCTCCCCTCAGCCAAAGCAACAAACAAACGATCCAAGAGGCGTTTTCCAAACTCATTATCTCCCACTCTATCATCCTTGAGAAAAAGGATCTTGTCTTCTAGGCTAATGACTTTTTCCTCCAAAAATTCAAGAACCTCTATTTCTTCTTTTCCCTTAAGAGTAATGCTAAAACGATTTTCATCTCCCACTGTTTCAATGATATATCCATTATTGATAAGAAAATTTTCAACATCTTCTAAGGCATAATCTCCAAAGATTGCAATCTTACTCACAACAATATTTTTTTCTTTGATTTGCTCCAAAACAGATTTGACCTTCATAACAGGATCATTACAAACCAATCGCGTGATATCAATTTTAGCTTCTTTCATCAATGACCTCCTTGTTGAGATAAAAAATCTAAAAAGATTTCTTTCAAAATCTCCAAGTCCTTAATGCTCGTGCATTCATTTTTTGCGTGGATTCTATCATTTAATCCCCCTAGTTCCAAAACCTCCACCCCAAATGCAGCAAAATAGCGCGCATCACTTGTCCCTCCAGTTGTGCTTGCATTTGGAACATAACCCGTGATCTTTTCAATGCTTTGACTTAGCACATCAAACAAAGAGCTTTGGGTGACAAAAGGATGAGAACTAACCTGCAAAGTAAGATGATAAGGCAACCCCTTCAAAACCTCTTGGAGATACTGTCTCAATGTATCCTCATTGCTCAAAGTGGAATTGCGGACATTAAACATTATTTTAAGTCTGCTAGGTGTTACATTACATGTCTCTATCCCACCTCGAATATCTGTAACAACTATCTTGCTTGGCTCAAAAAAATCATCTCCTCCATCCAAATCAATCCCTGCAATCTTTCCCAGCCTTTCTCCCACAAGCTCTACAGGATTGACGCATTTTTGAGGATATGCAACATGCCCTTGCACTCCTTCTATCTCAATCACCCCATTAATAGAGCCACGACGCCCTATTTTGATCGTATCTGCAACTTTTAAATGACTTGTTGGTTCTGCAACAAGAGCAAAGTTGGGTAAAAAATCTCTCTTTCTCAGCTCTTCAAGCACAAACTTTGTCCCATCCAATGCTTTTCCCTCCTCATCACTTGTCAATAAAATTGACACAATCAAATCACATTCTTCTCCCTCAAATTCTTGAATTGCGCCCAAAAAAGAAGCGATCCCCCCCTTCATATCTTGGGCTCCTCTTCCAAAAATATAGCCATCCTTGATCACAGGGACAAAAGGATCGCTCTCCCACCCTTCACCGGCAGGCACAACATCAATATGGCCTGCAAAACATAAATGAAATTTTTTATTCTTTTTTCTAGGAGCAAAATCTCTATATCCAAAGAGATTTTTCACTTCACCGCAATCTAACCTCTCCCACACAAACCCATCCCCCACAAAATCCATAATCCACTGATAGATTCCGCATTCATTTGGCGTAACCGTTGGAAAAGAAATTAAACTTTCTAAAATTTTCTCCACTTCCACAACTCTTATCCTTTCTTTGCGATCAATAAAGCAAAATTAACCCATTTAAACAAAACCTCAATATGCAGAAACCCAGAATTTTTAAGCATAGTTAGATTCTCATCCATTGTATAGGGGACAAGCACATTTTCAAGAGCCTCTCTCTTTTGGGCAATCTCAAGCTCTGAATATCCTTGAGAGCTTTTATAAGAATAGTAGTGCTCAATCATCGCTCGATCCAAGCTCTTATCTGAGCTAATCATCTTTTCTCCCATCAAAAACACTCCTCCACTCTCAAGAGAATGAGCGATTTTTTGAATCATTGCCTCTCTTTGAAGTGGGCGAACAAACTGCATCGTATAATTTGCTATCACCACTTGAGAAGCTTGGAAATCATATGTCAGGAAATCTACCTCCTCAAATCTAATATTTCCTCCATATGCCTGAGCTTTTAAATTTGATCGCTCAATCATTGCACTTGAACTATCTAGTCCAACACACTCTGCCTTTGGAGCAAGATGAGATAAAGCAAACAAAACATTCCCCGTTGAACTCCCTAGATCATAAACCCTCCCTCCATTTTGCAAAGAAAGCGATGCAAAATGGGCGATAAGTTTTACCTGCTCTTGATAAAAGGGAATAGAGCGCGCAAGCATATCATCAAAAACACTTGCAACACTTTCATCAAACTCAAATTGCTTGGTTGGTTTTTGTACAAAAAGAGAATCTCTCATAGATATTTAACTGTCTCTATCAAATCAAGGGGATTTAGCCCATATGAACTTTTGATTTTTTCAGATGCAAGAGCATGGGCCAAAACACCATTAATGGAAGCCTTGAGTGGATCGCTTCCTTGAGCCAATAGCGAAGCAATCATTCCAGAAAGCACATCCCCACTCCCCCCCTTTGCCAAATTATTGCTTCCAAATGGACACACAAAGATCTGCTTGTCTTTGGCAATAAGCGTATTAGCCCCCTTAAGAACAAGAGTGATATATGGATATTTCGCACAAAATTCCTCAACCCATATCCATCGCTCCGCTTTAAGTTCCCAAACTTCCAAATCAGCTATTCCACAATTTTTCAAAAGATTCGCAAACTCTTTAATATGAGGAGTAAGGACAACATTCTCCATCCCCTCTAGCTCTTCTGCCAATCCCTGATAAGCAAAAACATCCGCATCAAGCACGCACGGAAATGCTCTGCAAATCTGCAAATCTTGTGAAGTGATCTCCCCTGCCCCCATACCAAATGCAATAGCCGTCGTATTTTTGGGAATCTGATGTGCTTTCATAATGCTATATGGAAGATGATCAATTTCTCCTACCACGCTTACAAGCCCCACACCAAAAGCCAGAGCACTCAAGGCACTCAATACGCTTGCCCCCTCCTTGCTTTGCATATTTTTTCTGTGCAAAATTGCCAAATGTCCATATTCTCCCTTGTGAGTATCGCGTTTTAGGCGATGTGGGAGATGCAAATCTGTCTTCTCCAGTAATTTTATTTTCGAGCTCGTTTCATACTGCTTCCTTGAGATTCCCAAATCTGCCACACGAATTTGACCTACATAATCCTTGGCTTGTTCTCCAAACAAATCACTCTTAAGTCCCCCCATCACAACAGTATAGTGTGCCCTAAAGGCAGTTTGTATCACCTTTTGGCCCACTCCACTTGGCAAATCACACGCAATCCTTAAGTGTGCCATCTTATTCATCGCCTCAATAAGCTTTACTTTTTCTGGTGAGAGCTCTCCTTTAAAACCACTTCCATAAAGACAATCTATGACTACGTCACAGGGATAAAGTTTATTAACAAAATCAATCCCCATCGCCTTACATCGCATAAATTCTTTTTCACATAGAGAAGTTTTGGGTTGATCTGCCATATAGACCCTAACGACATAATCCCCATCTAGCTTTCTTGCCAATGCCAAACCATCAGCCCCATTATTCCCCCCTCCGCAAACGATATAAATCACACTTTTAAGATGAGTGAGCGAATCAATTAAATGCTTTAGCCCTATCGAAGCATTTTCAACCAAAATTTCTTCTGACAATAAAAACTTATCTATCGCACGCTTATCTAAGAGTCTTGTTTCTTTGTAAATATTTTGCATTCTCTTTTCCTATGCACTTATTGGTGATTTTTCCAAGCCAAAAGTGCAGAAATGGCAGCCACCTCATCAATCTCATCATGCTCTTTTTGTGGCAACAAATCTTGAAGACGATCAGACAAATAAGAAGTGTTAAATATGCCTTTTTTAAACACTTGATCTTGACAAATATTTTTCAAAAACGGAATTGTTGTTTTGATTCCCCCAATCCTAAATTCACTCAATGCTCTAGCTAATTTTCTCACTGCCAAATCATAACTTGTTGCACGCACAATCAATTTGGCCACCATAGAATCATAAAATGGCGGGATCTCATAATCTTTATACACGCAACTATCAACCCTTACAGAGGGACCCAAAGCAGGATAATACGCACAAATCTTTCCCATACTAGGAGAAAAATCAGCATTGACATCCTCTGCATTAATCCTAGCCTCGATTGCATAACCCTGAAAATGCACATCTTGCTGCTGAAGTTCCAAAATTTCTCCACAAGCGATGCGAATCTGCCTCACAACCAAATCAAGCCCTGTGATCTCCTCTGTCACACCATGCTCGACCTGAATACGCGTATTCATTTCCATAAAATAAAATTGATTAAACTCATCAAGCAAAAATTCAACCGTCCCCACATTACTATACCCAACAGCCTTTGCAGCAGCCACAGCTACAGCTCCCATTCTTTTTCTTAGCCCCTCATCAATACTAGGACTTGGAGCAATTTCAATCAGTTTTTGATGACGCCTTTGAATGGAGCAATCCCTTTCTCCCAAATGAATCACATTTCCATACAAGTCAGCCACGATCTGAAACTCAATATGTCGCGGAGAAGAAACAAACTTCTCCATAAAAACATCATGATTGCCAAAAAACGCACCCGCTTCTCTTTTACATGCCTCAAAACTCTCTAACAATTCTTCCTCATGCTCTACAACCCTAATCCCCTTTCCGCCTCCTCCAGCACTTGCTTTCAAAATCACGGGATAGCCAATCTTTGAAGCGATATCTTTTATTTCTTGTGGAGTCTTATCATTGAGAGGCTCAGTCCCTTGAACAATTGGAATCCCATTTTCTTTCATCAAGGCTCTTGCGGTGTTTTTATCCCCCATTTTTGCTATCACATCGGCATTTGGACCAATCCATACCAATCCACTCTCTTGGACTCTGCGTGCAAAAACAGCATTCTCACTCAAAAACCCATATCCTGGATGAATTGCTTCTGCACCACTTTTGTGCGCAACTTCTAAAATTTTCTCAATATCTAGATACACTCCAATAGGATTGCCCTCAAGACGATAAGCCACATCCGCCATTTTGACATGCAAAGACAGCTCATCTGCTTCTGAATAAATCACAACAGATTCCACTCCCAAATCCTTGCAAGCTCGTATAATCCGCACAGCAATCTCTCCACGATTTGCAACCAAAATCCTCTTAAACATCCACAACAACTCCAAAATGATTAAAAATATCATTATTTTATCACTTGCTATAATAAAAGCACTTCAAAAACCACAGCCAAAGGATTTTCATGGACTTGTTTCATGCAATTATTTTAGGAATCATTGAAGGAATCACAGAATTTCTTCCTATTTCTTCTACAGGGCATATGATTTTGGCTTCTAAGCTTATGGGTCTAGATCAAAATAACTTTCTCAAAACTTTTGAAATAGCTATCCAGCTTGGATCAATCCTTGCAGTGATTGCACTTTTTTATCGCAAGCTCACTTGCGGAATTGATATATGGATCAAACTTATGATTGGTTTTATTCCCACTGGTTTATTGGGGCTCACGCTTTATAAACTCATCAAAGATCTCTTTGATCCTTTCACTGTGGCCTATATGCTTATCTTTGGCGGTGGGGTATTTTTGTGGATTGAATACTTTTATAAGCCTCAACACAAAATTGAAACAATCGAAAAAATTGATTATAAAAAAGCCTTTTTTATTGGCCTCTTTCAATCTTTGGCCATGATTCCTGGGACCTCTCGCAGTGGATCGACAATCATAGGAGGACTCCTACTAGGGCTTAGTCGAAAATGTGCAGCTGAATTTAGTTTTCTTTTAGCAATTCCTACTATGTTTGCTGCTACAGGTTATGATCTTTATAAAAATGCTGAAATTTTAAATACTCAAAACCTTCAAATCCTTCTTATTGGGGCGTTTGTGGCTTTTCTCACGGCTCTTATGGTGATCAAGGTCTTTATGCGTTTTATTTCTCATTTTGGCTATGGATTTTTTGGAATCTATCGCATTGCAATGGGAGCAATATTTCTTTTATGGATCCTCTAAGAATCAAGTACAATTGAAAGCCTAAACAAATACTAAAAAGGACAAATAATGAGTGATCTAATCATGAAATATGACTATCCAATGTCATACAAACTCGACAATTTTGAAAAATATGTTCCGCGACAAAAACTCGCGCGCTTTATTGCAAGATACGAACTTTTTAAAATGATCAAAAATACAAAAGGTTCTATCATTGAGTGTGGAGTCCATTGGGGGGGGGGATAATGGCATTTGCAAAACTTTGTGCAGGATTTGATTTGCTCAGCTTTGATCGAAAGGTTATTGGCTTTGATACATTTGAGGGATTTCCCCATCTGAATGAAAAAGATCAAAAATCTGTACATCATGATGAATTAAAAGTAGGCGGATTTAAAAGTTTTATGCAAATTGAAGATGAACTCCAAGACTGCATTAAAGAATACGATGAAAATCGCTTTATCAATCAATATGAGCGCATTGAATTAGTCAAAGGAGATGCTTGCAAAACAATCCCTCAATATATCGAAGAAAATCCCCATACACTAATCTCATTGCTCTATCTTGATTTTGATCTTTATGAGCCCACAAAAGTCGCTCTTGAGTATCTGGCTCCTCGTGTTGTAAGGGGAGGAATCATTGCATTTGATGAGATCAATGAAAAATACTGGAAAGGGGAAAGTATCGCGGCCTTTGAATACTTTGGCAATTTCAATCGATGTCGATTGCAAAAATTTGACTTTGTTCCAGGGATATCTTTTATGGTGATTGATTAGGAGATCATGAAATACTTACCTAGAGCAGATAAAAAACATCGCACAAAAATCCCTTCCATAGTCGTCTATGGAGGGAGTTTTGATCCTATTCATTTAGGGCATATTGGCGCAATCCAAACTGCCCTCAAGATTCTCAACCCCTCTTTATTCCTTGTCGTCCCCGCCTTTCGCAACCCATTTAAATCTTGCATCAAATACAGCACCCATCAGCGCACTAAATGGCTCAAGCGTGCAATCAAACAAATCAATGATAAGCGAGTTCAACTCTGCCTCTTTGAAATCAAACGCAATGCTCCCACCCCCACAATTCTCACAATCCAATATCTCAAAAAAACCTTTAATACTTCCAAAATCTACTTTCTCTTAGGAGAAGACAATTTAGAACACCTCCACACTTGGGATGCATTCCCTCTTCTGGCACATTTGGTTGAATTTATCTTACTAAAACGCCAAGGATACTCACCCATACCCCACTCATACAAAATGCTTCCTTTAGACATTCCTGCTTCATCTACTCAAATTCGCAATGGAAAACAAAGGGAATTTTTACCCCCATTTTTAAAGGGCTTAAGATAGAATCCCAGTTCAAAATCAACGCATTAGGACAATTTGATGATAGAAAATCGAATCCAAACCATCACACAGCTCTTAGAAGACAAAAAGGGCGAAAACATCGAAGTTATTGATCTAAGAGGAAAAGACTACATCACCGATTTTGTTGTAATTGTCACAGCACTTGTAGGAAAGCATTCTTTTGCATTGCTAGACACTCTCAAAACAGAGCTCAAATCTCAGGGAGTAGAGTTTTTTGGCACTGAAGAAGAAAGTGAAGATTGGATTATTGCTGATTTGGGAGATATTATGATTCATATCTTCACAGAAGCCCATCGCAAAAAATTCAATCTTGAAGAATTCCTCAGCACCCTTGGAAAACCTCAAATCCAAGACTAAACGCACAAGGCAAGAAGATTTTTCTGCCTCTGCAATCTCTAAAAATCAAATAGCTCACTCAAAAAAGATTCTCTTTTTTTGGGCTTATGATACCCATAATCTCTCTTATCATAGTCTTTTTGCGACTCATATCCCCTATTGCGATCATAAATACTAGATGAAGTCTTTGAAGATTCTGAATTGGCAATGATTTTATCAAGCTCTCCACGATCTAACCATACTCCTCGACACTTAGGACAATAATCAATCTCTACTCCGCTTCTTTCACTCATCAATAAATCATTTTCAATACATACAGGACACTTCATTTCTTCTCCTATCTTTTGTTTCAAATATTATAATTGAGCAATCACAATCAAAAGGATAAATCATGACAAAAGAAGAGTTCAAAAACTTCGTTTCTCAAGCAGAAAATACATCTAATTATCAAAAACCAATAGGTTTTGGAATCGCACGCGTAGATTTAGGAAAAAAAAGTGGAAAAACACTTTGTGCAACCTACCCTCTCTTGAATTGGAATGAAAATTTTGGCTCTTTTGCTGTTTTTCACAAAGCAAGCGAGCAGGCGATCCTTATCCACAATAGCTCTAGCGAAATCGTTTATGGAATCAATAAAGAATTTATCGATACAGCTCTGGATCTTTTCTCGCCCTTTATGGCAGAAGCACAAAAAGATCATCTTAGCCATAAAAACATCCAAGTCTTACTTGAGCTTAAAAGAGCCTATGATTCTGGAGAGCTTTATACAAAAGGAGGGAGGCCTAGATTTCGATTTTGTGCAATTTTTGCTGACACGCAATGTCAGAGTGTCGAGAGTGCCTATATGAAATTACTAGCCCTCTCTCTTGGAAAGGCTCCACTACGCTCATTAGTTCTTGATGGAATCTTTGGCCTTTTGAGCAATGTGGCTTGGAGTGGGAATAAACCTTATGAGCTAGATTATTTGAGAGAAAAAGAAATTGAACTCAAGATGAGAGGAAAATTCCCTGCAATCGATTTTGTGGATAAATTCCCACGCTATTTGATGCAAGTCATTCCTCAATATGACAATATTCGCTTACTTGATACTGCCAAAACGCGTTTTGGAGCCTATCTTGGAACAGGTGGATATACACAAATGCCTGGGGCTTCTTATGTCAATTTCAATGCTGGGGCAATGGGAGCGTGTATGAATGAAGGAAGAATCTCAAGCTCTGTCATTATTGGAGAGGGAACAGATATCGGAGGGGGGGCAAGCATTCTTGGTGTTTTGAGCGGAGGAAATAGTGAGCCTATCAGCATTGGCAAAAATTGTCTCTTGGGTGTTAATAGCTCCACAGGAATTAGCCTAGGAGATGGATGCATTGTAGATGGAGGAATTGCTGTTTTGGCTGGGACGATTTTTGCCATCACCCCCCAAGAAGCCCAAAAAATCAAAGAAATCAATCCTGATTTTGAAATCAATCAAACAGGGCTATACAAAGGCAAAGAGCTTTCTAGCAAAAATGGAATCCATTTCCGCCAAGATTCTAAAACTGGAGCAATGATCGCCTTTAGAAGCAATCGAGAAATCAAACTTAATGATGCTTTACACTAAATTGGAACTGCTTTTGCTATAAGCAATTTCAAGAATATCAACCAAAAGGAGTTTAAAACATGTTTAAGAAGATTCTAGGAGTTGCGACAATTCTTTGGAGCCTTGCTTTTGGAGCAGAGGGAGAAGCCCCTCAAGAACAGACCAATCAGGCAACCCAAAACATACCCCAACAGATCCAAGCTCCAACCAATGCAACCCAAACTCTTCCTTCTCAAACTCCTTCTGCCCAAACACAACCCCCACAAAGACAAAGAGATCCTTATGCTTCTTCCAATGCTCCACTGCCCAATGTAACTCGCGATATCGCTCCAACCTATCCTGATAACTTTGCAAGAGACAAATTCCAAGCTCAACCTACACTCAATGCAGCTGTCGATCTAGCCAAAAAGGGTGATATGGAACAAGCCCTCAAGCTCTTCTCTCAATCTTGCAACGAAGGGAATCCAGCGGGATGTTTTGGTGCGGGATTGATGCATATGTATGGTCAAGGCACACTCAATGATCAACAAAAAGCCGTTGGATATTATCAAGAAGCTTGCTCAGGTGGCGATGCTGTTGCTTGCACCAATCTAGCAATCGCATATGATGATGGAGTTGGCGTTCAAATGGATAAAGAAAAGGCACTTCAATATTATCTTGTTGGTTGTGAGGGGGGAGATAGTATTAGCTGTACCAATGCAGGATGGATGTATGCCAATGGGGTAGGAACACCCAAAAATTACTACCAATCTCTAAATACCTATAGCAAAGCCTGCAATCTTGGAAGTGAGCTAGGATGTTACAACTTGGGGCTTATGAGCAATACTTACAATGTCTATGGGATCGACAAAGATCGCTTAGGGGCACTTGATATGAATTATATTGCCTGCTCTCAGGGAGACATGGTGGGCTGTGCTAACCTTGGATATCTCTACTCTACAGGAGAAGCTGGAGCTCCACTCAATTACTATAATGCTGCAAAATACTTTGATCTTGCTTGTAAAAATGGAGTACTGAGTGCTTGCAATAATTTAGGGGTACTCTATGACAATGGTAGAGGAGTCTTGCAAGATCGTCTTCGTGCAATGGAGCTTTTTGCCTTTGCTTGTCAAAATGGATTTGAAACCTCTTGTCAGAATTATCGCATCATGAATGGCAATAGCAGGGGAACAACAAGAATGTTTGGGCGATAAAGAGCCCAAAAATCATCTTCTCTCAAGTCCGAAGAGACCCTCTCCCCCTTTTGCCTTTTTATTTTTCCAAATCACGAATAGATCTGATTGCTTCCTCAATCGCTGAATGCGCATATGCATTCCAAGCTGCATCACAATTTGCAATAGCAATATTTCCATATTTCTTCTTTGCAACTTCAATAACATGCTCTGATTCTTTTTCGTCATCATATAAAGAATTAAAAGTATAAGAATAGCAATGTCCCCAACGATTGATAGTGATTGCCAAAATATCCTTTTGATGATCAAATCCCACATCTCCCAACATTCCCTGAAGCTGTTCTCTTGTCATTCTTTCAAGTTCTGAGAATGAAAGATCAAGCAAGAGATGACGAGCAAGTCTTGATTGATCTCTTGCATTCATAGTTTCCCCATCCCCCATCCCTCGAATTAAAGTAATGGGAGCTCCTACCATATGAACACAAATAGGCTCTTTTGGATCTCTTGGATGTTTATAATCCCCAATATCGACAGGATAGTCAAGCTTTGTACGTGCATAAAACATTTTGGGAGAGTAAATCTCATGCACCCCAAGCTTTCTAAAACTTTCCCAATTTCTTAAAATTACTTTTGTGTGGATAAGAGGAGTTTTAACACATTGAGCCAAAGACTCTTTTTGCTTAATGGGTAAATCTGGGATAATGTAGGGAATCATACTATTGTAATTAGCCATTACAACTTTCTTGGCAAACACTTTGTGTATCCGATTATCCCGAGCACTCATATAGAAAACTTCTCCCCCATCATTATGATTATTTACCCTTACAACAGTGCTGTTAAGCCTCAATCGGACTGGCGAAGAAGAATGATCGAGCTGACTGTAATCAAATTTTGCCATCACAATTTCTTCCACTTCTTGCTTAGCAGCTGTAACAGATGGAATAAGCTTTTTGACCATCATTCTAGCAATTGTGGCATTTCCATCTGGAAAATGATAGATATAAGGCTCAGAGACCTCTGCTTCTTCTTCCTTGCTCAATGGTGGCAAACCTAGCTTTTCAAATCCTGGCAAAAATGAAATACGAGCATCTTCGCATGAAATCGAATCAATTCCTAAAGCCAAGAAATCATCAGTCATTCCCTCAAAAAAAGAAATAGCCATTGGAGAAAGTTTAACTTTTTCCTCCAAGAAACGCTTATAGCTTGTCTTTGCAACATATTCTTCTCGTTGTTTAAGACTCATTCCAGCAAGATAATCTTTTGGATTTTGATGCAGATCAAGCAACTGCTTTTTGTCCTCTGCGCTCATTGGAAAATTCCCAATAAAATCAGCATAGGATCGACCATTAATCCTATCTTCTGGAATATCATCAGCAACCATCTTTCTAGGATTCCCACTTACAACTCGATCCACTCCATAATCTTTTTTATTGAAATAAACCCCTCGGCCAAGCCCCAAGTTAGGATAAAAATCCACATCAAAAGCCTTTGCCAATGCATCAATATCAATCCCAATTCCCTGTAAAAACTCAACAACTTCTTTTGAATAAAGAGTCTTAGGGGATTGCAAAGATTCACTTCCCCCATAACTAAGAATCATGCGATCTTTTAGATGAAATTCATTTCTCCGAGCATGCCCTCCAAAATCATCATGATTATCCAAAATCAATATTTTGGCCTTTTTACCTTTTTTATCTTGAAAAATACATGCGGCGCATAACCCACTAATTCCCGCTCCAACAACAACTAAATCATAATTTTCTTCTGTTTGAAGATTATCAAAATTAAATTTTTCTCCATCTCTTATCATATGAGCATAACGATAACTCTCATTATTGCTTCCACGCAACCCTGCAAGAGAAGGAGGATAAACAGTATCTATTCCGTATTTCAAATCTTTTGCTTGAAGCAATGACAATGGGGACATTCCAGCAACAACAGCAAGACTTATACCATTTAAAAAATCTCTTCTTGTAATACCCACAATTACTCCTTATGCATAAATGCAAATTTCACAAACCGTAATTATGTCATATGTAAATTATTTCTTAACCTTTATGGAGATCTAGCTTCACTGATTTGTTTTTACTTTCTACTATAATTCCAACACAAAAAATTTAGAGAGACAACAGATGAGCTTTACACATTTGCATTTACATACAGAATATTCTCTTCTTGATGGCGCCAATAAAATCAAAAATTTGGCCAAAAAAATCAAAGCACTAGGCATGAAAAGTGTCGCTGTAACTGATCATGGGAATCTCTTTGGAGCAATGGAATTTTATAAAACAATGCTTGAAGAGGGAATCAAGCCCATCATAGGAATTGAAACTTATCTCCACAATCAAGAAAACCTAGGAGATAAAAGCACAAAATCTCGCTTTCATCTTTGCCTCTATGCCAAAGACTATGAAGGCTATCAAAATCTTCTCTATCTTAGCTCACAAGCCTTCATTGAAGGCTTTTATTATCACGCTCGAATCAACAAAAAACTCTTAAGAGAACACAGCAAGGGACTGATTTGCTCCTCTGCTTGCCTTGCTGGAGAAATCAGCTATCATCTTGATTCTAGCAATCCAATTCATCAAAATGTCGGTGATCGACCCTATAAAAAACCCTACAATCCCAATGGCTATCAAATCGCCAAAGAAGCCGCACTAGAATATCAAGATATCTTTGGGGATGATTTTTATATTGAAATTATGAGACATGGGATCGATAAACAACTCTATATCGATGATTTGCTTATCCAACTCTCTTTAGAAACTGGGATCAAATTAATTGCTACAAATGACACTCATTACACCCTCAAAGAAGATGCCGCAGCACAAGATGTGGCAATGTGTGTCGCAACAGGCAAAACAATGAGTGATCCCAATCGCCTCAAACACACTGTGCATGAGTTTTTTGTCAAATCCCCAGAAGAGATGGCTCGATTATTTGCCGATATTCCAGAAACTCTGCAACACACTCAAGAGATTGCTGAGAAATGCAATCTTGTTCTTCCACTTAAAAATACAGACATTGTCAATAAAGAAACAGGTGAGAAAATCTTAAGCTTCACACCTGCCACTCCTCCAACCTTTCGATTTACGCAAGAGTATGCGCAACAAGAAGGACTCCTTGATATCACCAACGATGCAGATTATTTTGCCTATAAATGTCGCGAAGGCTTGAAAGAAAGATTGGAAATCGTCCCTCAAGAACTTCACGCAACCTACCAAGAACGTCTAGAACAAGAAATCGAAGTGATCACTAAGATGAATTTCCCAGGATATATGCTCATTGTTTGGGATTTTGTCAATTTTGCTAAGCGCAATGGCATCCCTGTCGGCCCTGGAAGAGGAAGTGCTGCAGGAAGCCTTGTGGCCTTTTGTCTCAAAATCACTAATATCGATCCACTTAAATACGACCTGCTTTTTGAGCGTTTTCTTAATCCTGAGCGCGTGAGCATGCCCGATATTGATATGGATTTTTGCCAAAGGCGTCGCGGGGAAATCATCGAATATGTCACGCGCCAATATGGAAAATACAATGTTGCACAAGTGATCACTTTTGGTGAGCTAAAGGCCAAGGGTGTTATTCGCGATGTGGCAAGAGTGTTTGACATGCCCTACAATGAAGCAGACGCGATGGCAAAACTTATCCCTGATGATCTAGGGATTACACTCAATGATGCTTACGAAAAAGAGCCCAAAATCAAAGAACTCATCCAATCCAACCCCCTTGCATCAAAAATTTGGGATTTTTCACTCAAGCTTGAGAATCTCAAAAGAAATGCGGGCACGCACGCGGCAGCTATTGTGATTGATTCTGAAAAAGAACTTTGGCACAAAACTCCACTTTATACCAACGAAAGGTTAGGGGGCTCTGCTGTCACACAATATTCAATGAAATGGCTTGAACCTGTGGATTTGATCAAATTTGACTTCCTTGGACTTAAAACCCTAACAGTGATTGATGATGCACTCAAACTGATCAAAAAACGCTATAACAAAGACATTGACTTCTTACGTGTGGATATCGAAGATCCAAAAGTATATGAAACGATGCAAAATGGTGACACGCTTGGATTATTCCAAATCGAATCAGGGGGGATGCAAGATCTCAATAAACGTCTTAAACCCACAACTTTTGAAGACATTATCGCGGTTTTGGCACTTTATCGTCCAGGACCTATGGAATCTGGGATGCTTGATGACTTTATTGATCGCAAACATGGACGCAAATCTATTGTGTATATGTTCCCTGAACTTGAACCCATTCTCAAACCTACCTATGGCGTAATCGTCTATCAAGAGCAAGTTATGCAAATTGTGCAAACAATTGGAGGATTTAGTCTTGGAGGAGCAGACCTTGTTCGTCGTGCGATGGGGAAAAAGATCAAAGAGGAAATGGATCGTCTTAAAGATACTTTTGCAAATGGAGCAGAGCAAAAAGGTTTCAATCGCACTAAAGCAGAGGAGTTATGGGAGCTGATTGTCAAATTTGCAGGCTATGGATTCAATAAATCACACTCCGCAGCTTATGCCATGATTACTTTTCAAACCGCCTATCTTAAAACCTACTACAAACACGAATTTATGGCAGCGATGCTAACAAGCGAAACCAATAAGGTCGAATCTGTAGCGCACTATCTTGATGAAGTGAAGGCAATGGAAATTGATGTCATTCCTCCTCATATCAATATCTCAGAGCATGATTTTGGCGTGAGCGATCTTGAGGGAGAGCGAAAAATTGTCTTTGGGCTAAGCGCAATCAAAGGGGTAGGTGATGCACCGATTGAAAACATCATTCAAGAGCGCGCCAAAAATGGACCCTATAAGAATCTGGAAGATTTTATCGGTCGCATTGATTGGAGCAAAATCTCCAAAAGAGTTTTAGAGCCCCTCATCAAATCTGGAAGCCTTGATCACCTTGGCTATAGCAGAAAATGTATGCTTACACATATTGATGCAATTTGTGAGGCAGGAAGAGCCAAAGACAAAGCCAATGCAATGATGGCAGATTCTCTCTTTGGAGCCTTAGAAGATGAGCCTTCTAGTATTTCACTTCATTTTTCAGATATGGCTGAAGATGATAATCTTGTGTTGCTAGAAAATGAGTATGAATGTATGGGAATCTACATCTCTGGACACCCTCTTGATGCATTTAAAAGCCAAATCAATGAAATCAAAAAAGTTGCCAAAAGTGCAGAACTTGAAAAATATGGAGAAGGCTCAAGTGTTTTATTGATCGGAAAGATTTTAGATATTCAAAGAAAAATCAGCAAAAAAAGTGGAAAACCTTATGGAATCCTCTCGTTGCTTGATTACTCTGGCAAATTTGATCTCATGATTTTTGAGCAAACACTCAATGATTTGGAAAATACAGACAAAAATCAACCCATCGCTCTAAAATGCAAAGTTGAGTATAAAGATGACAAACCCACACTGCGTCTTTTAGAACTCCTAAGTCTTGAAGAAGCCAAAGATACAAAAACAACAACCAAAAAAAAGCAGCCCACCCCAACTCAAGAAGAAGTTGCACCCATTGCTCACACTGAGCCATCAACTCCTCTTGCCCTCATCCTACCCCTTGATTCTCAAGAATCCATCCTTGAAACCATTGCGCAAGCTGCACAAAACAATGTAGGAAAAAGGGAGCTAAAAATCATTTTAAAAGATGATCAAGAATGCTATATCTTCTCTTCGGCATTTAAGGTGCATTCTTCAATCAAAGAACAGCTTAATTCTATGCAATGGAAAGATCTATGAGACTCAACAAATTTATCTCCCACAATAGTAAATATTCTAGACGCGAAGCAGATTCTCTAATCCAACAAGGTCGCGTTAATATCGAAAAAAAGAAGGCTACAGCAACCTCAATCCTCAAAGACAACCAACGCGTCTTTATTGATGGCAAACAACTCCACCCCATCAAACAAGACCACTTTACAGCCATTATCTATCACAAACCCAAAGGAGAGCTTGTAAGCAAGAAAGACGATCGCGGACGCAAAACGATCTATCACTCTTTGAGCTCACAATTTGCACATTTTTCCCCCGTGGGCAGATTAGACTATGCCTCTGAGGGGCTTTTGATCTTGAGTGATAGCAAAGAAGTTGTGAGCAAGCTTATGCAAAGCAAACTCCCAAGAACCTATCTTCTCAAACTGAATGGCTCAATTACCCAAAATATGCAAGAAGCGATGCAAAATGGTCTTGAACTTGAAGATGCAAGTGCTGGTGCTCATCCCAAAAATGAAATCTCACAAATGACTTTTTCTCCATTTGCAAGCTTTTCCATTATCAAAAATACGCGTAATTACTCTAAAATCAAAGTTTGCATCACAGAGGGAAAGAATAGAGAACTAAGACGCTTTTTTGCACACTTTGGACGAGAGGTACTTGATCTTAAGCGTATTAGTTATGGATTTGTCTCACTCAATGCTCTTCCTTGTGGGAAAACACGCTTTTTTAGCAAAGAAGAATATAAATCTCTGCACCAATTTCTAAACCAAACAAAGGAATAAAATGGATTTTCTAAAAATTTATCAAACCCCCAAGCTTTCTGGACATATTGACATCTCTGGTGCCAAAAACTCAGCCTTACCTATTTTAACAGCCACACTTTTAAGCCAAACTCCCCTAACAATCTCTAACCTTCCTAATGTGGCTGATGTCAATACCCTCCTCAAACTTTTAGAGATTTTGGGTGCAGAATATCAATCCCTAACACCCCATCGCATTACAATCAACACACAACGCGTCAGAGAAACAAAAGCAACCTATGATATCGTCAGAAAGATGCGTGCTTCCATCCTTGTATTGGGACCACTTTTGGCAAGATTTGGACATTGTGAAGTCTCATTGCCTGGAGGATGTGCTATTGGTGCTAGACCTGTGGATTTACACATTAAAGCAATGGAAAAAATGGGCGCAAAGGTTGATATACAAAATGGCTATATTGTTGCTCAAGCTCCACAGGGTCTCAAGGGTGCAACAATTGTATTTGACAAAATCACAGTGACTGGGACAGAAAATGTTCTAATGGCCGCTTCTCTTGCAAAAGGAAAAACTAAAATCATCAACGCTGCAAAAGAGCCAGAAGTGATTCAATTGTGTGAGATTTTGCAAAATGCTGGTGTATCTATTGAGGGAATAGGCACACACGAACTTGAAATTATAGGAAGCGATGGGGAGCTTTTGAAGATGCAAGACATTGCTGTCATTCCTGATCGGATTGAGGCTGGAACTTATCTTTGTGCAGGGGCAATCACCAATTCATCAATCACTCTCAACAAAATCATTCCTCATCACCTAGAAGCCATTACAGATAAACTGCAAGAGATTGGGTTTGGTTTTGAGATCACACACGATTCTCTTACGCTTTTACCTGCACCCAAACGCAAGGCATTTGAAATCACAACAACAGAATATCCTGGTTTTCCCACAGATATGCAAGCCCAATTTATGGCTCTAGCACTTGTGTGCGAGGGAATCTCAAGTATTGAAGAAAAACTATTTGAAAACCGCTTTATGCATGTCAGCGAATTACAAAGAATGGGAGCAAATATTACTCTCAAAGGGCACACGGCCAACATTATTGGAGGAGAAGATCTTAAGGGTGCCGATGTGATGGCGACAGATTTGCGTGCTTCTTCTGCGCTTGTCTTGGCTGGTCTTGTGGCTCAAGGAAGCACTCAAGTGCATCGTATCTATCACCTAGATAGAGGATATGAAAAACTTGAAATCAAACTCCAAAACCTTGGGGCAAAAATTGAACGCCTCAAAGAATAGAGAGCTTTCTTTTTGATTAATTCTTTTTGACTATCCTAAATAATAAAAATTATTATTTGGGAGGCGTTATGATTTTATCTCAATTTTATCAGGCCTTTTTTCTTTCCTTGTTCGCTGGGCTTTCCACTATTATTGGTGCTTTTATTGTGTTTTTTATCAAGCATGATAATCTTAGATTTCTAGGATTTGGTCTTGGATTTTCTGCTGGGGCAATGATTTATATTTCTTTTGTGGAGATTTTGCCTCAAGCCATTCTTGACTTCTCAAAGCTATATCCATCAATGGGGGAAATCTATGCCATTCTTTGCTTCTTTGGCGGAATCTTTGTTTCTGCCTTTATTGATTCAATCATTCCAGAAGAGATCAATCCTCACGAAAAAACAAACTCACTTAAAAGAGTGGGGATTTTTACAGCTATTGTTGTTGGGATTCACAATTTCCCTGAGGGATTTGCGACCTTTGCTTCAAGCTTAGAAAGTCTTTCCTTTGGACTTATGATCGCCATTGCTGTAGCTATTCACAATATTCCTGAAGGGGTTGTTGTTTCTCTGCCTATTTATCACGCCACAAAAAGCAAGAAGAAAGCCATTGTATTTTCTGCACTTTCAGGCATTGCAGAACCCATAGGGGCTATCATTGGAATCATGATTATTTTCCCAATTTTTGGCAAAAGTGCATTAAGCTTTTCATTAGCTTTTGCTGCTGGAATTATGGTATTTATCTCTTTGGATGAACTTCTTCCATCGGCAAGACAATATGGGAAAAGCCATGATAGTCTTTATGGACTTATTTTTGGAATGCTCACGATGGCGATAAGCATCATCCTTCTCAAAAAGGTGGGAATCTAAAAGGAGGAAATGAAAATGAAAAAATATAAAATCATCAATCTTGACTGCCCCAACTGCGCGCAATCTCTTCAAAAAAATTTACAAAAACAAGATTTTATTCAAGATGTGATGATCGATTTTTCTACAAGCACCATTTTTCTAGATACTCAGGATTTGGAGCGTGCCAAAAAACTGATTGGTGAGCTAGAAGAGGGCGTTGAAATCCAAGAGTGGGATCAAGCTCATCAAAGCTCCTCTACTCTTTCTGAGGTGATATTTTTGGGAATATTGCTTGCAAGCTTTGCGCTTAGCTTTTTTATCTCCATACCCATTCTTGCTCAATTTATGCTCTATACCATTTACATTGTTGCAGGCTTTCCTGTTTTCAAGGGTGCTTATAAACGCCTCAAAAACAAACAATTTTTTGATGAAAACTTTTTAATGTTCTTTGCCACAATCGCAGCCTTTTTTATTGGAGCAGATTTTGAAGCTGTAGCAGTGATGCTCTTTTTCCGCATAGGAGAGTTTTTTGAGAATCTAGCCGTCAGAAAAAGTCGCAAAAATATTCAATCCCTCATCGATCTTAGTCCATCTTATGCGTGGAAAAAACAAGAAAATGGGGAGCTTGTCAAAATCTTCCCTAAAGATTTGCAGGTTGGTGATATTGTAGTGGTCAAATCTGGAGAAAAGATTCCAAGTGATGGAATCATCACACAAGGACAAAGCGAATTGGAAGAAAAAATGATCAATGGAGAGCCTCTTCCTCGCTTTTGTAAAGTAGGAGATCATGTATTTGGAGGAAGCATCAATCTCCTTGGTGTTCTAGAAATACAAATCACGACTCCTTATGACAAAAGTGGGATTTCTCAAATCATCTCCCTTATCGATCAAGCAAGTATGCAAAAATCTCAAAGTGAGCGCAGAATCACTGAATTTTCAAAAGTCTATACACCTTGTGTATTTGCCATAGCATTGATGATTGCGATCCTTCCTCCACTTTTTGGATATGGATCATTTCATGATTGGATTTATCGAGCCTTAGTGATTCTTATGGTGAGCTGTCCTTGCGCTCTTGTCTTGAGTGTGCCATTGGGCTATTTTGGAGGAATTGGAGGGGCAAGTAAGCATGGTATTCTCATCAAGGGATCAAACTATTTGGAAGCTCTCAATCAAATTAAATTTATCGCATTTGATAAAACAGGGACACTTACTCAAGGAGAGTTTGAAATAAGTCAAATTGTTTCTTTTGGCAAATATACCCAAGAAGAAATCTTGCGTATTGCAATGTGCGCAGAACATCTATCAAGCCACCCTATCGCAAGATCATTGCAAAAAAGCACACAAAATCTCCCCATCACACATCATCCCATTTCACATGACCAAATAGCAGGAAAGGGCATGAGTGCAAATTGTTGCAATCAAAGAGTTCTTGCAGGCAATAAGGCTTTGTTAGAATCCTTTGGAATTACTCCCCCACAAGAAGAGATTAAGGGGACTGTTATCTATGTTGCACTTCAAGAAGAATGCATTGGATACATTATCCTCAAAGATGCACTCAAAAAAAATGCCAAAGACTGCATCCAAAAACTTCACCATATGGGAATTGAGACAATGATACTGAGTGGAGATCAAACAAGTAGCGTAGAAGAAGTTGCCCAAGAACTTGGAATCAAGAAGGCATATGGAGGATTGTTGCCACAAGAAAAGCTCGAAACTTTTCAAAAATATAGAAAAGAAAAGTCTGCCTTCATAGGAGATGGCATCAATGATGCGCCTGTGCTCTCAAGTGCAGATGTCGGAATCTCAATGGGAATTGGAGGAAGCGATCTAAGCAAAGAAAGCTCTGATGTTGTGCTTGCTAATGATGATTTAAGCAAACTCATCACTGCCTTAAATATCGCCAAAAAAACCAAGACAATCACAATACAAAATATCATTTTTGCATTGGGAGTTAAGGGGATCTTTATTGTGCTTGGAATCTTTGGGTTTGCGGGAATGTGGGAGGCTGTCTTTGGAGATGTAGGCGTGTCGCTTTTGGCCTTAGCCAATGCTTCAAGGATTCTCAAATAAAAGCAGGAGACTTTCCTGCTTTTTATCGCTTTTTAGATCCTGAAACTTCTTTGCCCTACTTTAAGAGGTACTATTCAATCAATGCTGAGCCAATTCTTACAAGATTTGCCCCACAAGCAATCGCTATTTCAAAATCTCCACTCATTCCCATTGAGAGAACTTTGGCATTGGGGAGAGTTTCATAAATTTTTTGTGTGATTTCAAAACTTTTTTGAATCTCTTTTTGATCTTGAGTATGTGCTCCAATACTCATCAATCCTTCCAAAATAAGATTAGGACAACTCTCTTGAATTTGCAAATATATTTCTTTTGCCATTTGAGGATCAACCCCGCTTTTACTCTCCTCTCGTGAAGAGTTGATCTGCAAAAGTGCCTTTTGCACCTTTCCTTCTCGCTCCAATCTCATCTGAAAAGCCTGAGCTGTTCTAAGACTATCGATAGAATGTATCAAGGCGGGCTTGAGCTGAATGAGGGCATTGATTTTATTTTCTTGGATATTGCCTACAAAATGCCACTGGATTGGATATTCATCCAAAAGCTCGCTTTTAGATTTCAAATCCTGGACTTTGTTTTCTCCAAACGCCCTCTGGCCCCCATGATACAATTCAAGAATTTGAGAATCTTGCCAATACTTAGAAATCGCCACAAGCTTAATAACCTGATGCCTAGAATAGGCAATTCTTGCTTTCTCGATACGCGCAATCACTTCTTGCAAATGATGAGCCATCTCTCACTCCTTAAAAATCCGATTGAGATCATTATAAAAACCCAAACACATCAATCCCAGTAAGATCCCCCATCCCAAAAGTGTCAAATAATACATTGCCTTCTCATTCAATGGTCTTCGCATAATGAGCTCATAAAGATTAAAAAGAATATGTCCCCCATCTAAAGCGGGGATAGGGAATAGATTAAGCACTCCAAGATTGATTGAAATCAATGCAACAAGAGCCAAAAATTGTGCGATTCCGTTTTCTTGTGCTTTATTCATCACCTGAACAATGCCAACAACTCCTCCAAGTTCGCTTGTAGGCACCACTCCAACAATTAGCTTTTCAATTCCCTGAATGATCAATGTTCCATTTGCAATCGTCTGCCAAATCCCCAATCTCAAAGCATCAAATACGCCACAATACACATTCCCCATCTCTCCAGATGGAGAGATTCCAATCGCAGGAATCTTCACCTTTTCCCCAAAAGGATTGGTTCTTTCAACTTCAAAAGGAAGGATTCCCACCTCCAAAACCTCCTCTCCTCTTTGAATTTTAAATGTTGCCTTATCTTTAGTTTCTTGAATTATATGGGCCAAATCAAACCAAGTCTTAAGCACATTTCCATTGATTTCCAAAATCCGATCCCCAATAAGAATCCCTGACTGCTCAGCAGGCATATCTTTTTGTAATCCACCAACAATAGGCAAAAGCACCTGATGATTCCCATAAGAAAATCCCACATAAATCAAAAATGCTAAAAAAATATTGAAAAATGGACCTGCAAGTAAAATCAAAATCCGCTGAAAAGGGGTTTTGGAAGTATAGCTATCCAAATCTGCATTCTTACTCAGCGGATCGCTATCATCTTGCCCTTTCATTTTGACATATCCGCCAAGAGGTATCAAAGACAGGGCATATTCTGTATCGCCATATGTTTTTTTAAATAGCTTTTTGCCAAATCCGATGCTAAACACCTCAACTTTGACACCAAACAAACGAGCCACCAAAAAATGACCCAACTCATGAAAAAAAATCAAAAAAGACAATGCAATCAATGCAAAAACAAAATTCATCTAAAGACTCTTAAAATAATTACGCACATAGTTCACCCCAGAGATCAAGGTCAGTGCAACAGCAAACCATAAAAAAAACTGATTCCAAAACTCTGGCAAAATTTGAACAATCAGACAACCAAGTGCCCAATATTGCGCGATGGATTTGATTTTGCCAAATATATCTGCAGAAACATTAACTTGGTTTGCCGCAACAACAACCCTCAATCCCGTGATAAAAAACTCTCGACTTAAAATCAAAAAAACAGCCCAAGGAGAAGCAATCTTTGCGACCAAAAGCGCAATAAAAACGCCCAAAACCAACATCTTATCGGCCAATGGATCAAAGACTTCGCCAAAACGACTTTGCAATGCATATCTTCTTGCAATAAAACCATCAAGAAAATCCGTAAAGGATGCAAACACAAAAACTCCGCAAGCAACCACTCGCATTGTGAAATTTCCCATATCTGCATACAAAATAATTGCCATCACCAAGATGGCCAAAAAGATTCGAAAAATTGTTAGGGCGTTAGGAAGATTTTTCATAAGTTTTTGATCAAACATTATTTAAATGTCGTTCCACCATCGATAATAATCGTTTGTCCAGTCAGCCATCCGCTTTGACTCTCATCACATAAGAAATAACAAGCTCCAGCCAAATCTTCTGGACTACCCATTCTTTTCAATGGCGATTCAGCTTCAACTTTTGCCTTCACTTCAGCATAATCTGGAAATGCTCGCAGGGCATCTGTATCAATAGGCCCCCCACTGACTGCATTGACTCGTATCCCAAATTCCCCCAACTCGGCTGCAGCATACTTCACCATTGTCTCAACAGCATTTTTACTATTACCATGCCCTGCATAATTTGGCATATAGACCAAATTACCTGTTGAACTCAAAGAAACAATCGATCCTCCACCAACTTCCTTCATACGCTTAGTGGCCTCTTGTGCCCCCACAACAAATGCCAAAACTGTAGCTGTATAAATATTATTCAAGCCTTTTGGCTTCAATCGCATAAAAGGAGCAAATCCACCCACAACACTACGACCATAAATGATCGCATTACTCACAAAAAAATCAATTCGATCAAAATCCTTATCGATTTCAGCAAACAATGGCACATATTGCTCAGGCTCCAAAACATTTAGTGGATAAAAACGCGCCTTGATTCCAAAGCGTTCTTCGACATCAGAAGCAATCTTTTGCGCCTCTTCTTCATTTTTGTTGTAAGTAAAAGCAACATTAACACCTTCTTGTGCAAAACGATACAAAATTGCCTTACCAATCCCTCTTGTTGCTCCACTGATAACCAGAGTCTTTCCTTTCATTTTACTCATTGTAACACCTCATATTTTTCTAAGATTTTTTCAAGCATTGTCAAATTTTCTTTTTTCAATGCGACAAGTGGCAAACGAAACTCTAGGGTTTCAATCAACCCAGACAAAAACATTGCTGTTTTAATAGGAACAGGATTTGTCTCACAAAAAAGAGCTTTGTTGATCGCATATAGTTCTTCATTGATCTCTCTTGCTCTTTCAAACTCCCCATCCGTCGCACAATGAGTAAGATCGGAAATCTTATCAGGGAGAAGATTTCCAGTGACTGAAATAACAGCCTTTCCACCGCTTGCTAAAATCGGGTAATTGATAGCATCTTCACCACTTGCTATGATGCTTTTTGGACTTGCAGAGTGCAAAGCAACAATATGTTCCACAAGCCCTGTAGCCTCTTTGATTCCATAAATATTTTCCACTTCTTCAAAAAGCTTTAATGCCGTAGAAACTTCAATATTAACACCCGTTCTACTTGGAACATTATACAACATCATAGGAATCTCAATAGATTTAGCAATCGCCTTATAATGCTCAAAAAGACCTTTCTGTGTGGGCTTATTGTAATAAGGTGTGACACACAAAATCCCATCTGCACCGATCTTTTGAGCAAATTGAGCAAGTTCAATTGCCTCATGCGTAGAATTACTGCCCGCTCCTGCTAGCACCTTCATATGATTTTGTTTGCACACACTAACAGCGATTTCTATGCACTCCATATGCTCTTTATGACTAAGCGTTGCAGATTCTCCAGTTGTTCCCACAGGAACACAAGCATCCATTCCGTATTTTGCCTGTCTTTGTATGATCCTTTCATACGAAAGAGAATCAACTTTTCCATTTTTAAACGGAGTGATTAAAGCGCTCATTGCACCTAAAATCATTTTATTTCCTTAGTATTGCCGAAGTCGATTGAGAATGGACAAAATATTTTTTTGCCACATTGACCAAATCTTCTATTGTCAAGCTTTTCAGATTCTTTTCATATTCCAACAATGGCTTTAAATCCCCTTTTGCCAAATACTCTCCAAACAAAGATGCCACACTTGATGCATCTTCAAGTCGATAAATAAAATTTGCTCTAAGATTTAAAATCACCTTGTCTAAATCTGCTTGCTTAATTTTTCCTTCTTGCAGTTTTTGCAAAATCTTTTGTATTTCTTCTTGCATTTTTTCTGCCTTAACCCCATCATTCCCAGCAGCAATAATCAAAAACACACCCTCATCTCGCAAATCCATTGGATAAGAATAAACCTCTGAAGCAATCTGCTTTTCATCCACTAAAGTCTTATAAAGAAGACTGCTTTTTCCACCACTCAATAATTCACCCAAAACATCTAAAGCAACCTGATCTTTTTGTTTGAAATTAGGAATTTTAAAACCAAGAGCAAAATACTCTATTTGAGAATCCTTTTTGATCTCAATCTCTCTTGGACCATCTTGTTTTGGCTCAATCATATACACTTCAGGAATCTCTTCGCCTGTATTTTGAATAGAGCCAAAGTGCTTTTGCGCTTGATCAAAAACAGTTTGAGGCTGAATATCTCCAGAAACAACGATCACTGCATTCTTGGGTTGATAATACACCTTATGAAAGGCTCGAATATCTTCAATCTTCCAATTTTTAATATCATCCATAAAACCAATAGGTGTCCAATGATAGGGATGATACACATAGGCTGTGTTAAAAAACCGGAAATAAAGATATCCAATGGGAGAATTATCCGTTCTCCATCTTCTCTCCTCGGCCACGACATCACGCTCAGGCTGAAACTCTGCATCATCTAGTTTTAGATTCTGCATCAATTCTGCAAAGAGCTCTAAAGATTTTTCAAGATTTTGTGCGCTTGATTTGACAAAATAACGCGTATAATCAAAGCTTGTTGAAGCATTCGTTACCCCACCAAACTTCTTAACGATCTCATCAAACTCACCTGCTTTGAGATTTTTGGTTGATTTGAAATTTAAATGTTCTAGCATATGTGCTATCCCACTTTTTCCCATCACCTCATTGCGACTTCCAACCTTATAAAAAATATTCGTTTCAATCACACCACTTCCATTAGCGATAGGAATAACATAAACCTCCAAGCCATTATCTAAAACTTTTGAAAAATATTTTGGGAGTAAAGATTTTTCTTCCACTTGCTTTTCCTCTTGTTGAACTTGATTAGAATCTTGTTGCCCCACTTGCTCTTGCTGATTTTGTCCCAAAGAATGAGGCTCCACATCAATAAAAGCATCTTCAGCCACAAGAAACATTCCTGCACACAATAATCCTAAAACGACTTTTTTCATTTCACGTTCACTCCAATTGCTTCTGAAATGTTTTGATAGCCATCTGCTTTCAATAAATTAGCAATCTCTTGATTGATATTCTTACACACACTTGGTCCTTGAAAAATCAATGCCGAATAAATTTCTACAAGAGAAGCACCCATTTTGATTCGATCATAGGCTTCTTCACCATCAAAAATCCCTCCCGATGAAATCAAAGTCGCTTTTCCAAAAAAAGACTTAGCAATCTCATAAAACACTTCACGACTCTTGTTACGCAAGGCTCTACCACTGATTCCTCCAATGTTTTTGGGCGATTGCACAAGAGAATAATCTGTGCTTGTATTTGTCGCTACGATTCCGTTTGCTCCTCCACTTATCGCACTCTCACACACCTTAAGCGTCACATCAATTGCATTATCTGGACATACTTTCAAAAACAAAGGTTTTTGGGTATAGCTTCTTGCCATTGCAAAAAGCTCTCTAACAAAACTCTCATTTTGCAAATCACGCAAATTTGGAGTATTGGGAGATGAAGCATTAAACACATAAGCATCTCCCAAATCTTGAAATGCCTTAAGATTCTCTTCATAATTTTTCAAAGCATTAGGCACTTCTTTATTTTTTCCAAGGCTAATCATTAAGGGCGTTTTATAAGGATAAAGCTTTCTCACTCTTTGTGCAATTTTGCTTGATCCATCATTATTAAACCCCATTGCATTTTGCAAACTTTCTTCTTGAACGAAGCGAAAAACTCGAGGCTTTGGATTCCCGCTCTGTGGGACATAGGTCACACTTCCAATCTCTGCAAATGCAAATCCCATCAAACTAATCCCCTCAATCATCGTCGCATTCTTATCAAATCCTGCAGCCAGTCCCACAGGGTTATAAAAATGCATCCCCTCCACCTCATTTTCCAAACTCAAATCCATATAACAAAACTGACTTGCCATCCAATCGGCAATTAAAGGCAATGGAGCAAAATTTTTCAAGCAAAATTCAACTACACGATGATCAAATTCAGGATCAAATTTAAAAAGAATATTTTTCAGCAATTGATACACAGGAGCCCCTCCAAGATTTTCTATAATTTTAGTTCAAAAACCATTCCAAGCTTCTTTAAAATTTAATTTTTGACATTCTTGCTGAGAATCAAAACCTTCCCCTAAAATTTGTTGATATTCTCCACTGCTTCTCAATTCATATGCTCCCTTCGTATCTTCAAGCTGAAGAGTTAAGAAATTTAGCAAACTCTGAGAAGCCTCTGGATGCTCAATGGGGACCAAAAGCTCAATACGCCTTTGGAGATTTCTTGGCATCATATCTGCACTTGCAAAATACAAACCTCCATGTTTAAAATAATAAATTCTTGCATGCTCCAAATAGCGTCCAACAAGAGATATCACCTTAATGTTTTCTGAAAGACCTGCTATCTCAGGACGCAGTGCACAAATTCCTCTAACAATCAAATAAATTTTTACACCATTTTGAGATGCTTCATAAAGCGCATCAATCACATCAGAATCAACCAAAGCATTCATCTTCATAATAATCTTCCCATTTTCCCCTCTTTGCCTTTCTCCATTGATCAAATCTAAAATTTTAGGCTTGATCTGCATAGGAGCCATAAAAATACTTTGAAGCTGGGTTCTTTTGGCCAATCCAGCCAAAAGTGAATGAAAAAACTTAATTGCATCAGCAACAAGTTCTTCTCTTGAGCTCAATAGACTTATATCTGTATAAACCTTTGCACTCTGCATATTGTAGTTTCCACTTCCTATATGGACATATCCTCTGATTCTATCAATCTCTTTTCTCAAAACCAATGCAATCTTTGCATGCACCTTCAGACCAGCAACCCCATAAATTACATGTGCCCCTGCTTCTTCCAACGCCCTCACCCACTCCAAATTATTCTCTTCATCAAATCTTGCTTTCAATTCAACAAGAACATTGACCTGTTTATGTCCTGCTGCATCAATCAGTGCTTGAACAATCGGAGAATCTTTGCCAACTCGATAAAGCGTCATCTTAATAGACAAAACATTGGGATCACGACTTGCCTGTTGGATAAATCGCACAACCGGATCAAAGCTTTCGTAGGGATGGAAAAGCATCAAATCCTGCTCTTTTAAAACTTCAAAGATTTTTCCCTCCTCATTGAGTACTTGCGGAATCTTTGGGGAAAAATAAGGATGTAATAAATGAGGAAAATGAGGATGAGAAACAATTTGCCACAATGCGCCAAGATCCAAAGGAAGATCATAATGATATGCATCCACCTTGGGCAAATGAGATTGCAAAAACTCAAGCAAACTTTCATCGTGGTTTTTCCCCACCTGAAGACGCACAATCTCCCCTCGTTTTCTTGCCTTAAGCCCCTCACTTAAAAGCTCAATAAAATCATCTGCTTCTTCCTCCTCAATCTCAAAGTCCGCATTTCTTGTGATTCTAAAAGGACACCAATTAAGGATCTTAAAGCCTTCAAACACAAGATTTGCAAACTCCCCAACAATGCTCTCACAAGTCACAAACACACCCTCTCTGATCTCTGCAAATCTTGGGAAAAACCTCGGGATTCTAATCAATGCAAAAGAGACTTCTTGAGGATTTTTAATATTTTGCATTTTGACAATGATCCCAAAACTCAAATTATTAAAATGCGGAAAAGGATGAATAGCATCAATAACAACAGGAACAATGATGGGATAAAGACTGCGATTAAAATATTCTCTTGCCCTTTGCTGATCGCTCTCATCAAGCTCATCATAATCAAGAATAAAAATCCCCTCTTGCATAAGAGCGTTGCGGATAGAAAAATAGCTTTTTTCCAAATCTTCCTTTTGAGATCTTAAAACCTTCTCAATCGCCTTAAGTTGTTGCGCAGGACTCATTCCATCATCTCCCACCTTTGTAATTCCCCGATGGTAAAGTTTTTTTAATCCAGCAACGCGAATCATATAAAACTCATCTAGATTCACCCCATAAATAGCCAAAAATTTAAGCCTCTCAAGAATGGGTAAATCGAGCTTAAAACTTTGATCCAAAATACGCGCATTAAACTTCACCCAAGAAAGCTCGCGATTAAAATATTTTTGCATGACTACCCTTTATCAAGTCGTTTCTTTGAATCAAATCATATATTAAATCGTGGATAGAAGAAAATATTGCCCAACCTAAAATAACAAAACAAAAATCCGATAGAATGTATGTGATTTTTGCTTTGACAAACATCTAAACTTTATTCAAAAGAGGTGAAAATAATGAAAAAGATTATTTTAGCACTGGGACTTACTGCAAGTTCTATCTTTGCAATAGATTTAGGAATCGTATTGATCTCTCCAGAAGTAGGAGCAACTCTAAGTTACAACAAATTTAATGGGACCGCAAGCAGTCGCGAAGAGAATGTTTATTTTGAAAACGATAGTGCATTTGGTGCCGGAGCCTATGCAAGACTTTGGATAGGAGCTGCTGGATTTATGATTGCTCCACATGTCAAATATGACTATCTAGGAAGCAGTTTTAGCTCAAAAACTCAAGGAGACAAAACTGCCAAACAAAATATTCACAACATTCAATATGGAGGCGTTCTTGGATATCGCATCCCCTTTATCAAACTCACTCCCTTTGTTGGAGCAAGTTATTCGACATTCAAAGGAGGATTTATTCAAGATTCCTCCCTTAAAGAAACCTATGCGATCAATTTTGGTGTACGCTGGGAAATTCCTTTTGTGCCATTCTTGGTGCTTGGATTTGAAGGAAGCTGGCAAAAACCCAATGTCAACACCCCATCTTCTACTGCAACAGGACGCGTAGAAATGCTCAATCTTGGTGGAACAATCGGTTTGGCTTTCTAACAAACTGACTTCATATAAAAGGAGGTCTTAAACACCTCCTTTCCTTCTGATAAAATATCTCCAAAACTCCAAGGGCTAGAGATGCAACATTTTATCGATCTTGCAAAAAAACACAAACTACTCAAAGTGATCGACACGCCTTTAGATGTCGAACTTGAAATACCTCATCTTTCCTATATTGAAGTCAAAAAAAGCGATTCTAAAGCATTGCTCTTCACTCAACCCAAACGAGGAGATCGCATTTTTAAAACTCCTGTTTTGACCAATATCTTTGGATCTTTTGATCTTCTTAATCTCATTGTTCAAAAAAATCCAGAAGAGATTGCAACTCAAATCCAAAATCTCCTCAAACTCACCCCGCCCAAAACTTTCTTCCAAAAACTTCGCAAGGCTAAAGAATTATTTGCCCTCAGACATGCTATCCCCAAACTTCTTTCCTCAAAGGGTCAATGCCAAGAAGTCATCCACCTCAAACCCTCACTTTTAGAGCTTCCTGCGCTTAAAACTTGGGATCTTGATGGAGGAGCCTTCATTACAATGGGGCAAGTTTATACGCAAAGCCTTGATGGAGAACTCAAAAATCTAGGGATGTATCGTCTTCAGATTTATGATGAAAAGCGCTTGGGCTTGCATTGGCAGATCCACAAAGATTCTAATCATTTTTTTCATGCATACAAAAAAGCAAAAAAACCCATGCCTGTGAGCATTGCTTTGGGAGGAGATCCTCTCTATACTTGGTGTGGGCAGGCTCCAATGCCCTATGGGGTTTTTGAACTTGCACTTTATGGAATCATCAGAAACCGCAAGCCACGCCTTGTGCAATCCATCACAAATCCTATTTTTATCCCAGAAGATGCGGATTTTGTAATTGAGGGATGGGTGGATCCTCAAAAATTAGAGCTTGAAGGACCCTTTGGGGATCATACAGGATACTATACCCCCATTGAACCATATCCTGTGCTTGAAGTGAGCGCCATCACGCACAAAAGCTCGCCTATTTTTCCTGCTACTGTTGTAGGCAAGCCCCCCCTAGAAGATAAATATATGGGCTATTTAACTGAACAAGTATTTCTCCCAATGCTCAAAATGACAACTCATGGGTTGTTGGATTATCATATGCCCGAAAATGGAGTTTTTCACAATTTGATTCTTGCTCAAATTGCTCCCTCCTACCCAGCCCACTCCCAGCAACTTATGCATGCCTTTTGGGGAATGGGACAAATGAGCTTTGTCAAGCATGCCCTTTTTGTCGGTCCTGAAGCCCCATCATTGTTGGACTATCCTGCAATCACAGAACATATTCTCAATCGTTTTAGCCCTGAGCGATTGCTAATTACAGAAGGGATATGTGATGCCCTTGATCACTCTTCTCCAAGCTATGGTAGAGGAGGAAAATTAGGACTAGATGCAACCGGAGAGCAAATCAAACGCTCAGGACTTAACCCCATTGATGATAAAGAACTCAAACATAAGATTCAAGCCCTACTGCCTCATGTTTTAGATCTCAAACAATACTACACCCACACTCAAGCCCCTATTTGCATCCTCTCCGTTCAAAAAAATCACACACCCATTCTTCCCACTCTTTGCAAACTCTCCCCTCTTTCAGCTCATCTTGGCATTGTGATCGCTATTGATTCTCACAAAAACAATCTCAACAACCCCTATATGCTCATTTGGAGAATCACAAACAATATCGATGCCAAAAGAGATATCTATATAGACAAAGAGGTTGCTTATATTGATGCGACAGATAAGGAGGCTTGCGATGGGCACACAAGAGAATGGCCTCAAGACACAGACTGCTCACCTGTAGTGATTCAAAAACTCCAAGAAGCCAATCTATTAGAGATAGATAAGAGCTTTTTAGAGAAATTTGCGATTCTTCACTCCTAGACTTTCTATGCCCCAACCCACACTCCAATCAATCAGGGTATAAATACCCAGTGATTGATTGCACTACCCCCATACTTTAGTCTTGATAAAATTTTCAATCCAAGAAGATTTGTCTCCTTGAAAAGATAGAAAATCTAGACTTTTTTTTGTTTTTAGAGTAAGTTACATTTTTAGTTTATCACCAAGGAATCAAGACAATGAGAGGTATTAAGATTTTTTCAGGAACTGCTTATCAGGAGTTCAGTGAGGAAGTTGCAAAATTCTTAGATATTCCACTTTCAAGCGCAAGCGTTGGGAAGTTTAGCGATGGAGAAATCAATGTCCAAATTGGAGAATCTGTGCGTGGACAAGATATTTTTATCATCCAGCCCACCTGTGCTCCAACAAATGACAATCTTATGGAGCTCCTAGTCATGATTGATGCATCTAGACGAAGCTCTGCTAATAGCATCAATGCAGTCATTCCTTATTTTGGCTATGCACGACAAGATCGCAAAGCAGCGCCAAGAGTCCCCATTACAGCCAAGCTTGTTGCCAACCTCCTAGAAACAGCTGGGGTTGATCGTATCGTCACAATGGATTTGCATGCAGGACAAATCCAAGGCTTTTTTGATGTGCCCGTAGACAATCTATATGGCTCGATTGTTTTTAGAGACTATATCAAGCAAAAAAATCTCCCCAATCCCATCATCGCTTCTCCAGATATTGGAGGTGTATCTCGAGCAAGATACTTTGCTGATCAGCTTGGGTTTAATCTAGTGATTGTGGACAAAAAACGCGAAAAAGCCAATATTAGTGAGGTTATGAATATAATTGGGGATGTTAATGGCAAAGATGTCATTTTGGTCGATGATATGATTGATACTGCAGGCACTATGTGTAAAGCAGCTGAAGTCCTAAAACAACACGGGGCCAATAGCGTGATGGCTCTAGGAACACACCCTGTACTAAGCGGTCCAGCATTTGAGCGTATTGATTTGAGTGTTTTAGATGAAGTTGTGGTCACAAACACCATCCCTCTTCAAAAAAAATCACCTAAAATCAAGGTTTTAAGCGTTGCCCCTCTTTTTGCAGAAGTGATTCGCAGAATCAATAATGACGAAAGCGTTAATTCTCTTTTTAGTTAGAGATTCAAACAAGGAGGGAGCGATAAGCCCCTCTTTTATTCTTTAGCAAGATTTCCAATCACACTCCCAAAGACGTATCCTTCCTTGACTTGTGTGATTTTTGCCTCATAATATCCTGCTTTTAAACTTTCAACATCATCTAGGGCAATTTCATTAATCAAGATTTCTCCATCAATATTTGGAGCCCAATTCAGTGCTCTTGCACTATAAAAATATTCACTCACTTCACTTTTGTCCTCAACAATCACAGGAAAATTCTCACCTAGCATTGCCTTTTTACGCTTCTTTTGCTGAGCAAGGATAATTTTATTTAATCGCGAAATTCTAGCATTCACCACTTTAGGAGGAATATGCCCCTCCATCTTATGGGCCAATGTTCCCTCTTCGCTTGAATAAGCAAAAACATTCACTGCATCAAAAGCAAACTTCTCCATAAAATGGCACAACTCTTCAAATTCCTCTTCACTTTCTTGGGGATGCCCCACGATCAATGTTGTTCGCACAAAAGATTTTGGCACAGATCGCATTGCCTCCAAAAGCTCAAGATGCCTCTCTTGGCTAGCTCCCCTTTTCATTCTTTTCAACATTGATTGACTAATGTGTTGAATAGGCATATCAAAATAATTTTGCACAATTTTAGAATCTGCAATGGCTTGAATCAGCTCTAGGTCTGTGGTACTTGGATAAAGATACAAAATCCTTGCACTTCTTGCATATCCTTGCTGATCTAGGGCCTCAATCAATTTCTTCAATCCATCTTTTTCTCCCTTATCCCTCAAATAAGAACTACTATCTTGAGCAACAAAAGAGAAATCTTGATAGCCTTGCTTGCTCAGATTCTCAATTTCTTTTAAAACAGAATCAATGCTTCTAGAGTGAAGCTTGCCTTTGAAACTTGGAATTGAGCAAAATGAACAAGCTTGATTGCACCCCTCACTTAGCTTCACATAAGCATGAAGACAAGAGCCCGTAATGACGCGCTGATGGTTTTCATTTGCTAAAAATACTTGGTGCGTTTGCAAGCCTTGTCGCTTATCAATCATCATATCAATCTTGTCATAATCTCCCACTCCGGTGATAATGTCAATTTCGGGCATTTCCTCTAAAAGCTCTTTGTGATACCGCTGACTCAAACATCCGCTTGCGACAAGCAAGGCTCCTTCTTTGCGCCTTGAGCTTGCATCTAAAATCGTATTGATACTTTCTTGCTTGGCAGCTGAAATAAACCCACAAGTATTGACAATAATGACATCGGCCTCACCCACCTCATCAGTCATCTCATAATCTCTCAATCTTCCAAGCATAACCTCACTATCCACAAGATTTTTTGTACACCCCAATGAAATCAAATGAAGTTTTTTACTCACCGGCTTTCTCCCAGCTTAGAATCATCTTTCCATCCTCTTCTTCTGTGGCACATATTCCCATAATGTTATAACCACAATCAACATAATGAACCTCTCCAGTTACACCGCTTGAAAGATCAGAAAGTAGATACATTGCAGATTTTCCCACCTCATCAAGGCCAACATTGCGACGCAAGGGAGCATTGACCTCATTCCACTTCAACATCAATTTAAAATCACCAATACCACTTGCAGCCAAAGTTTTAATAGGCCCAGCAGAAAGTGCATTAACTCTAATTCCCTCTTTTCCCAAATCATAGGCCAAATAACGCACGCTTGCCTCAAGTCCAGCTTTGGCAACACCCATTACATTATAATGCGTCACATACTTCACTGATCCCAGATAACTTAGAGTAAGCACGCTTGCATTGGGATTTAGCAAAGGTTTCATTTCACGCACAAGCTCAATCAAAGAATAAACAGAAATTTCCATAGCTTGCGAAAAAGCTTCTTTGGAAGTCTCTAAAAATTCTCCACTTAAGGCCTCTTTGGAGGCAAATGCTACAGAATGCACAACAAAGTCCAATTTCCCAAAATCTTTGGCTAGATTTTCTCTCAAAGCCACAAAGTGCTCTGGCTTACTCACATCAAGTTCATATACATAAGAAGCGCTTCCCAACTCTTCAGCAATCGGTCTAACCCTTTTCTCAAGCGTTTCATTTAAAAAAGTCAAAGCAATCTCTGCGCCTTGTTCTTTGCATGCCTTTGCAATCCCATAAGCGATAGATTTATTATTGGCAACACCAACGATGAGTCCTTTTTTTCCTTGCATGATCATATTTCTTCTCCTTGTTGAATGATTTGATAAAATCTCTTTAAATCCAAGCTTGCTCCACCCACAAGCACGCCATCTACATATTCCAAATTCATAATATCTTTTGCATTTCCCTCACTCACACTTCCCCCATAAATTACCTTTTTGCATCCAAGCTCCTTAAGGAGTCGATGCGTTTCTTTAATCTCTTCCAAACTTGCACTCACTCCTGTTCCAATCGCCCAAATGGGCTCATATGCAACCACTAAGCGAGAATAATCCAAATCAATCGACTTAAGCTGACTAGCCAAAACATCTAATACCCTTGCATCTCTCCTTGCCTGCAAATCTTCACCGATACAAAAAAACACATTCATACCATACTGAGAAAAAAAATCAAACTTTCTTTTACACAATTCATCATCTTCTTTCAGTATCAGTCGCCTTTCGCTGTGCCCAATCATTAGTGTATTGATTCCAAGCTCTTGAATTTGCTCCAGTCCAATCTCGCCACTATAAGCTCCATTGCAAGCTGGATAAGCATTTTGCACCCCTATAGAAAAATGAGCAAAATCATCATAAGGAAGCGCACACATAGAAGGAAAAACATAGACCTCACTTTTTTGAGCTCCCAACAAAGAATCCAACTCTTTGCAATAAGAAAAAGTCGAGGAACGCGTATGGTTAGTTTTAAAGTTGCCTGCTATAATCATTTTTTACCTCATCTTTGCTTAATCTTTTGAATTTTATCTTAAACATGAAAAGGATTGAAATGCGAACTTTGACAATCATTGATACATTTGGCTTCTTTTTTCGAAGCTACTACGCTCTCCCTCCTTTGCGAAACTCCGAGGGATTTCCGACAGGATTACTCCTTGGTTTTGCCAATCTAATTCACAGCATCTACAAAGAACAAAATAGCGATTATCTTGTCTTTGCACTTGAAGGTAGGGGACAAAATCGACGCAAACTCCTTGATCCAAACTATAAAGCCAATCGAGCCAAAGCTCCAGAAGAGCTGTTATTACAACTTCCCATCGCAATTGAATGGATCGAAAAAATGGGTTTCCAAAATCTCTCTATCAAAAACTATGAAGCTGATGATGTCATTGCCTCTCTTGCTTCATGGGCCTCCAATCAAGGACTGCAGACAAAAATCATTAGCCACGATAAAGACCTCTATCAACTTATCAATGAAACAACATACTTATACGATCCCATCAAAAAAAGAGAAATTCATATCCAAGAATGCATTGAAAAATGGGGTGTTTATCCACAAGACTTTACCAACTTCCAAGCCCTATTGGGAGATTCTAGTGACAATATTTCAGGAATCAAAGGTATCGGAAGCAAAACTGCCCAAAAACTGATCAATCACTATCACACACTTGAAGAGATTTATGCAAATGAAGAACATTTAGAAAGCCAACTTGGCAAACGACTTGCAACACTTATCAAAGAAGGCAAAGAAGACGCCTTTAAAAGCCGAGAGCTTGTTATTTTAGAGAAAAATCTCATTCAAGATTTTTCTCTCACTGCTTTTCCCTCAAAAAATCCCCTACTTGCAATCCTTCCAGAGCTTGAGAAGCACAATTTTGATCGTCTTGTGCTCAAAATAAAACAACAAAGCCCATTTAGCTTTAAAAAGCCACTTGTGCGAAAAAATGGACAAAAAAAAGTCGAGCTTGAAGAGAAAAAATTCACTTTTCAAGCCCACCTAATACAATCATTTGATGAAGCACTATCACTCCTCCAAAACCATCCTCTTCACTCTCGCATCGCTTTTGACTGCGAGACAGATCAGCTAGACACTCAAAATGCTCAGATGGTAGGTTTTAGCTTCTGTCTTGATGGAAAAAATGGATATTATGTGCCACTTTTGCACAATTATCTAGGATCCCCAACACAACTCTCTAAGCAAGAGGCAAAAATTCTTCTAGAAGAGATTTTCAAGCATCCCATCATTGGTCACAACCTCAAATTTGACTACTTAATCACAAAAAATAATTTCAATATCACCCCACAAAATATCATCCTAGATTCGATGATTCTAGCTTGGCTTGATGATAGTAGCTCGCATGTTGGGTTGGATCGCCAAATGTTTAAATGGTTCAATCACAAAATGATTGCGTTTGATGAAGTGGTACAAAAAGGACAAAATTTTGCCCAAGTCCACCTTGAAGAAGCCTCAAAATATGCAAGTGAGGATGCAGTAGCAACATATCAGCTTTATCACTTTTTAGAAGAACGATTCAAAGAAACTCCTCACTTGCTTGATTTGGCATACACCCTAGAATTTCCTCTCTCTATTGTGCTTGCTGAAATGGAAAATCAAGGAATCAAAATCAATCTCCCCTTCTTTGAATCGCTCAAAGACCAACTTTCTCAACTCATCTCAACATGCTCAAGTCAAATCTTTGCTCTTGCTCATGAGGACTTCAATATTAACTCTCCGCAACAACTCTCTGCTATTTTATTTGAAAAACTTGGCCTCAAAGGAGGCAAGCAAATCAAGGGGGGTTATAGCACAGAAGAAAAGGTTCTTGAAAAACTCATCGATGATCACCCCATCATCGCTCACATCTTGCAATATCGTGAAGCCAATAAATTACGCAATACCTATATTGAACCTCTTCTTAAGCTTGCTAATCAAGAGCACAAGATTTTCACCTCATTTCTTCAAACAGGGACAGCCACAGGCAGACTTAGCTCCAAATCTCCAAATCTCCAAAACATCCCCGTAAGAAGCGAAGCGGGAAAAAAAATACGTCAAGGATTTATCGCCCAAGAAGGAAATTTGCTCTTAAGCATTGATTATTCACAAATTGAATTAAGACTTTTGGCTCACTTCAGCCAAGATCCCAGTCTCCTCCAAGCTTTTCAAACCAAGCAAGACATTCATACTCAAACTGCTATCAGCATCTTTGGAGAGAGCGATGATCTCAAGCGCTCCATTGCCAAATCAATCAACTTTGGCTTAATTTATGGAATGGGGGCCAAAAAACTCTCAGAAACACTCAAAATTCCCCTCAAAGATGCCAAGCAATACATCGAAAGCTATTTTGCCTCTTTCCCAACTGTCAAAAATTTCCTTAAAAATCAACAAGAAAACATTCTCTCTCAAGGCTATGCACAAACCCTACTTGGGCATCGCAGATATTTTGACTTTGAAAGCGCAACAGAATTTCAAAAATCAAACTTTTTGCGCGAAGGGATTAATACAATTTTTCAAGGGAGTGCTGCAGACCTCATAAAGCTTGCGATGAATGCAATCTCTGCTCACATCCGCGATACACCCATCAAAATGCTAATCCAAGTCCATGATGAGTTGATTTTTGAGCTTCCACAAGAGGGGGCACAACAACATGCTCAGCAGATCGTGGAGATTATGAACTCTATTTATACTTTAAAAGTTCCCCTAGAGTGCGGATTTGCTTTGGGAGAAAATTGGGCAGAACTTAAGTAGCTCTGCACCTTGATTTAAAGAGCTGATTTTAGCTCTTTATCATAATCCCTCCCCTCACTCCCTCCAACGATTCTTTTGCGTGTAGGATTAAAACTCGGGCTGATAAGGCTTCTTGTGGGATCAAAACCGCTAACCCTAATCCCTGCAATATCCAAAAGCGTATGGATCAAATCATCTGTCATATAGGGACGCTTAAGAGATTGTTGTATTTGATGATAAATTAAGGGATGCTTCTTTTTAAATAAATCTGACACATAAACAATGAAAGGAATCTCAACCATAAAACGGCTCATATTATCATCAGCATGTCCCGCAAACTCCCTTGCATCATATACCTCCTCTCCATGATCTGGGACATAGAGCACAAGAGAATCTTGATTGGCAAAACGCTCACAAATTTCACTCACAACATAATCGTTATAAAAAATAGCATTATCATAACGAGCAATGGTGCGCTTCTTAAGATCCAATGTCGCATCATCAAAATAGGCAAATGTTTCAGGATACCTCTTCCCATAGCTAGCATGTGCCCCCATCAAGTGAAAAACATAAAGATGATTTTTAGAATCCATTGGCTTTAGATGATCAAATGCTTCAAGTAATTTTCCATCATAAAAAACCTCATCAAAATTACGCTTATACTCAGAAACAAAATGTGTTTCATGACTCAAAGAGGCAATAATCCCTGTTGATCCACCATGAGTTGCATTTAACTGATTGGAGATCCATACAACCCTATAGCCACTTCCTCTAAAACTTCCAATCAAATTCCCCTGCTCATACCAAGGAATTTGAGAATTTTCAACATTGGAAAAAGTGAGCATTTTTCTCAAAGAAAGCGTGGTTTGAGCATGCGGAGAGACCACATCTGAAAAAACAAACAAATTTCCCTTTTTTACAAGGGATTGCAGGCGTGGGGTCGTGGGCTTTTGGTATCCATAAATTTGCATATGATTTCTTTGCGTTGATTCTCCAAGAATCAACGCAATATTTTTAATTCCCTCTAAGGGGGGGGGGACAGAATATGTTTCTTCTTGTTCTAAAAGTTTTTGATAATAAGCAAGCGTCTTTTGCGCATCTCTAAGATCACTAAAAGCAAGATAAGTATCGCATCCAAATCTCAATGGAGAAATAAAAAAGAGCTGATTGCGATATTGGCAGGAAGAAATTCCACGACTTGCGAGCAGATAAGTTTCATACACCCCAAGAACTCCCCCAATGATGACAAAGCCCATGATCCATAAAGTTTTGATTCTAAACTTAACCCTTAGAGCACAAAGCACCAATGCAATACAAACCATACCTACACCCAAGGCCTTCAGAATCTGAGAAGAATAAAGCTCAAAAAATGAAAGAGATTCGGAGATATTTGTCTCCCACAAAGTCAATATCATCGCCCCAGTAAGAGAGGTTTCAAAAATAAACAAACATGCAAGATCTACAAAAAACATCACTGTCGATAAGATCAGCCATACATATAAACAAAGTTTCCCAAACCTCTTGAGCTTAAAAGACAAAGCAATACAAAAAGCAAGAATAAAAAAACCACTTAACTGCGCAACAAAGGTAGAAATCGAAAAATTTCTCCCCCAAATTGAACACACATAAGAAATCCAGTAAATTACGCTCAAATATAAAAAGCTTTTTGTATAAAATCCCATTTTATTCCTTAAAAAGAGACTCTAGAGCATCTAGCCCTACTTTTTTGCCCTCATCAGGTTTTATATTGCCCTGTTGCTCAAACAAATCAGCCACCCCCACCTCTTTGATCTCAATCTCACACTGTGTTAGCATCGATGCAAGACGAATATTGACACCATTTTTCCCAATCGCTTTGGATTTTTGATCACTTGTAAGCGTAACAATTGCCTTCTTTTTCTCTCCAATCTCTTCGATCTTGACACTTAAAACACTTGCTGGAGAGAGAGATTTTGCCACAAACATCTCTAATGGCTCACAATACTCAACACAATCAATGTTTTCTCCATGCAACTCTTTGCTTACAGCATTGATTCTTACTCCTTTTGTCCCTACAGTTGAACCAATGGGGTCAATTTTTGGATTTTGGGTTGCAAGAGCAATCTTTGCTCGATCCCCTGGAATCCTTGCACACCCCTCAATTGTCACTTCTCCATCTTTAATCTCTGGCACCTCCAAAGTCAAAAGCTCTATGAGGAATTTGGGCGTTGTTCGCGAAAGCTCAATCTGCATCCCACCTTTTGCAAATCGCATATGTTTCAAGATACAAGACACTGTATCTCCGATTTTAAAGTTTTCTCCCTTGATTCTGTTTTTTTGACTCATCACCCCTCTGATTTCTTCAATCTCAATATAGGTATTGCCCTCATCATCAACTCGCACGACCTGCCCACTTACAATCTTCCCAAGCTTTGCCTTCAAGCGCTCAAAAAGCTTATCTTCAAGAAGCTTTTGCAATCTTCCCTCAAGCATCTTAAAAAGCGTATTGATCGCATTTCTGCTCATATTTTCAAGGCTAATTTCATATTTTAATTCATCACCAACATTTACATCAGCATTTAGCTCCCTAGCCTTATCAATCCCCATAGAATTCAAATCATCTTGACCATTCTCGCAAATTGTAATTTTTTGAAACAACTTTAATGTGCGTTCTCTCTCATCTATCTCTGCTTCAAAAATTGCCTCATCACTCAATTCTTCCGAAGCAATCTTGATCAAACATTCTTTCACCAAATCAATCACAAGAGCCGATTCGATCCCTTTCTCATATGCAATAAGCTCTACAATATCTAGTATCTTTTCCATTTCTTTCCTTCATTTAACAATCATAAAATTTGGGATTTTTATTTGATTGGAGTTTAAGTTGAGATTATAGCAAGCTTTTGGTTTCAAACTTTTATATCCAAAGGAGTATAATACGCCCTTTATTCTAAAAAGCCAAATAAAAGGAAAGATATGGATTTCAAACTCGCTAAACAAACCCTTCAAGACAAAAGCGAAAAAATCACTCTTAAGCAGATCCAAGATCTCATCAAAGATGGGGAGAAGATTTTATATTTTTCAAATGAAAATACCCACAAAGATCTCCTCAAACTTACAGAAACTCTCCAAAAAGATGGACGCAGTGCCCATTTAAGAGAAGCAAAATTTGGGCTAGATGAAAAAGAATTTATCTATGAACTCCACATTATCTAAATGAAAAAACTCTACATCGAAACAATGGGGTGCGCGATGAACAATCGTGATAGCGAGCACCTCATCGCAGAACTACAAAATAAAGAAGGCTATACTCTCACGCAAGATGCAAAAGAAGCAGATTTGATCTTGATCAACACTTGCTCTGTGCGAGAAAAACCAGAAAGAAAGCTCTTCTCTGAAATCGGACAATTCAATGCCATCAAAAAACCTCAGGCCAAAATTGGAGTATGCGGATGTACAGCAAGCCACCTAGGAGAAGAGATCATCAAAAAAGCTCCAAGTGTCAGTTTTGTCTTGGGAGCAAGAAATATCAGCAAAATTACACAAGTGATCCATCAAGACAAGGCTGTGGAAGTTGATACAAGCTTTGATGATAGCACTTATGCATTTTCAAAAAATTCCAATCCCGATATCAAAGCCTTGCTTAATATCTCCATAGGATGTGACAAAAAGTGCACTTATTGCATTGTTCCACATACACGCGGGAAAGAAATCTCTATTCCTACAACAATGCTTCTTGATGAGGCTCAAAAACTTGCACAAAAAGGGGTTAAGGAGCTCCTTTTACTCGGACAAAATGTCAATCACTACGGAATCCGATTCTCAAATCCGCACAAGCCTACTAATTTCACACAGCTCCTCAGAGAACTTTCCTCTATTGAGGGCATTGAGCGTATTCGATTTACCTCTCCCCACCCTCTCCATATGGATGATGAGTTCTTAGAAGAGTTTGCACGCAATCCAAAAATCTGCAAAAGCATTCACATCCCCCTGCAAAGCGGATCAACAAAAGTCTTAAGAGAAATGAAAAGGGGCTATACAAAAGAATGGTATCTCAACCGAATTGAAAAACTCAAATCGCTTGTCCCTCATGTTGGAATCAGTACCGATATTATCGTAGCCTTTCCCACAGAGACAGAAGCAGATTTCCAAGAAACTATGGAAGTGCTCAACATTGTGCAATTTGATACGTTATATAGTTTCATTTACTCTCCTCGTCCCCATACTGAAGCTCAAAAACTTCACAATCCCATTTCCAAAGAAGAAGCATCCAAAAGACTTGCGACACTCCAATCAAGACACAAAGAAATTTTGGCCCAAAAATCAAAAGAAGAAATCGGGAAAATCCATTCTGTTTTGATAGAAAACTATCGCGATGAAGCCCCTCAAGTCTGGAGTGAGGGAAGAAGTGATACAAATCGCCTCATCAAGATTCCCAATCATGTCTTACCATTAGGCTCTATTGTGCCAGTGAGAGTTGCCCACAATGATGGAGGAAGCCTCATAGGAGAAATGCTACCTCAATGATCAAGCATCTCAAAAAAAAACTTCTCTTTCTCCTTGCTCCTCGTGTGCTATATGCTTTTTTGTGGCTTGTTTATAAAACCTCCAAGCATCGTTTTCATATCCCCCAAGAATCAATCCAAGACTCTTTTATTGCAACCTTTTGGCATGGAGAGATTCCAATGCAGGGTTTTTTTTATCACCACATCCTCAAAAAACTCAATCATAGAGATCTAAAACATTTCCGCTATGGCGTGCTAATCAGCGAACACTCAGATGGAGAAATCGCGACACGACTTTATGAGATGTATGGATTTACAAGCATCAGAGGATCAAGCACACGAGGAGGAGCAAAGGCTCTGATTGATGCCCTCAATAAACTCAAAAATGGCTGGAATATTGGACTTACTCCAGATGGCCCTAAAGGTCCTTATCATTCTGTTGCCAAGGGAGCAGTCATTATGGCTCTCAAAAGCCAGAAAAAAATCATTGGCTTGCGTGTTGAGCCAAAAAAATTTTGGCAACTCAAAAGCTGGGACAAAATGAAGCTTCCTAAACCTTTTGGAGTGATTGACTATTATGTGCTCCCTCCACTCTGGTTGGATTCCAACCTCTCTATAGAAGAAAATCAAGCCATTCTTAAAACCTATCTTGAGCAAGATCTTTTGTAATTCAAGTGGAATAAATCTTGCTTAAAATACCAAAACAGAAACAAATCAATTAAGGACATTGTGTGTTACGCAGCCTAGCCAAACTTTTTTATTCTAAAGTTTTTATTGGAATCAATCTTGATCAAGAGACTTGCTGTGTCAATATCTTGCGCACAAAGGGTGGCAAAATCAAACAAAACATTAAAACAAAAACAAAATTGATTGACAACACCATTGCGATGGAAACACTCAAATTGATTTACTTTTTCAAAAAAAAATATCCATTGACCTATATTGGAATGATGAGCAAGACACAAAATCAAGGAGCAATTCCCTCTATAGATCCCCAAAGTTTCATCCAATACGAACTCAGCATTCAACAAAATCTTTTCATTCCTTTTCAAACATGGAGTGCTTATATCAACAAAAGAGATTGTGCAGAGATTGCAAAGCAATATGAAGATATTGGGCCTCTTGATTCTCTATTTTCTCCATTTGTTTTTATTTTTCTACAAGCAAGAAAAAATGAAAAGTTTGCCCTCTACATCATCCAAGAAAAAGAAACACTCTCCCTTGCAATTTGCGATCATCAACAAATCCACTACGGAAAAACTTTCCATCTTCACGATGAAGAAATGGCGCTAGATTCACAATCCAATCAAGAGACAATTTCATCACTTGATCATCTATTAGAAAATCTTGATCAAGATATTGACACGCTAGATTTGGATGGCTTTAAGGCAGAAACTGAAGAAGATGAGGAGCATCAAGAAAAAGCAGAAGAGCTCAATGACTTTGTGCGAGCCACACATATTGCACAAATTTTAGAAGAAACAATCCATCATTACTACCAAAATCACAAAAGTTCTTTTATCAACGAAATCGTCTTTTTAGACACTTATGGAATCAGTCCAGATGCTTTCAAATACATTCAAGAAACTCTAATGATTGATATGCATATTGTGCCCTTTTCCCCATCAGAGGCAGTTGCATCGCTTATGTTTGAAGAATATCAAAGGAATGCATTATGAGACTTAGCTTCATCACTCCCAATAAAAAATCCTTGATTTCATCAACGACTGCCTCTTGGCTATTGTGCTTCATAGCCTCCACTTTAGTCATTATTGGATTTTGGACTCTTCTTGAGATTCAATCAAAAAGCTTTGAGCGCTATTCGCAAGATTTTGAACAAAACATCAAACATCAGCAAAACATCCAAAGCACACTCAACCAAGAGCTTGATTTTTTAAATTCTCAACTTGAGATGCTCAAAAACATCAACCAACAAAATATTTCACTCATCAATGCAACTAAAAATCTTTTTGATCTTATTCCTGATCAAATCACAATTAACTCAATTGCCCTCACAGATGACATGCTCACACTCAAAGGGATTACACCCTCCAAAGAACTCTATATTTTCCTCCTAGGAACGCCACTGAAAGCAATTTTTTCAGAAAGCAGAGTAGATTTTTTTGTTCTTCCAAGTGGCTGGTATAACTTTGTCTCTGTCAGCAAAATCATCCCAATAAAGGCACAGCAATGATCAACAAAAAAGAAGAACTTGCCGAATTAATCGTCAAAAATATTGTTTTTATCTCTCTTTTTGCCATCTTTTGCTTCTATAGTATCTCTCTCATCATTGTCCCAAAAATCGTGGATTTTCAAGACAAGCGCAATGCATTTAAGCAGCAACAATATTATGAAATCAAACTCAAAGAAGAAAACGCACAAATTCGTAACCACATCAGCGAATCTCAAAAAAACAACCACAAATCTCTAGCATCTTTAGAAACAAAAACCGATGAGGCCAAAATCCAAGTTATTGCACAGGATTTTTTCTCTTCTGTCACAGTAGAAAAAGTCAAAACTCAAACAACAGATTCGTTTCTTCAAACACATTTCAAAATCAAGGGCACAAGCAATGGATCAAAAGCGATCTTTGATTTTATCGATAAAATCAAAGAAACTATGCCCAACGCCTCTTTTATCTTACCCCTAAACATACAAAAAGAAGACCCTCTCACCAATTCACTCAAAATAGAACTTTTTCTGAAAATTTATAGACTTACCAAAAACGCCTCACGAGATTGAGTTTTTTTCTTTTTACTTCAATTTTGTGCTAGCATTCCTAGGCATTTAAAGCAAACACAAAAAGGAGAAAAATGAAAACTTTAAAAAACTCTTTGGCAACATTGGTTGCACTTGGCGCCTTTGGCTATGCAAATGCTGAAACAACTGAAACAACTCAGGCTAACGCTCAAGAACCTCAGCAAAAAGTAGATAAGTCTATCCCACCCTCAACAAAAACTTCTCTAATGGATGCACTTGAAGGAACAACAATCGGTGGTTATGTTTATGGTCAGCTTACTTCTATGTTTGGAAGTGATGCAAGTGGAACTGCGATGAGATTTAGAACAGCTATTGATGTCAATACGGGAGCATATTATGGCTTCTCTGTTGGCACAAGAGTTTATGCATCTATAGGGGGAGGAGCTCCAAATGGAAAAAGCTTCCTTGAAAATTCTGGGGCATCTCCAGCTGAAAATATGCAATTAGGTCTTCAAGCTCTCTATGGTCGCAAGACATTTGAATCTTCTGCCACAGTTATCACTGCAGGAAAAATGAACATTATCACACCTTTTAGTGATAGCGCATGGGATTTTGCCTATGGTGCAGGTATCGATAACTATGATATTGCAGGAGTTGGATTCCATCTTCAAGCTTATGGAGCTTGGGCTTTGGATAACAGCAATACAATTGGTACTCCAGAGCTTGTTTCTGAAAAACCTTTATTTATCTTTGGTATAACAGGAGATCAAAAAGAGCTTGCTGGAGTCGGTTTTGATGCTTGGGTTGCACATGCTGTAGATACAATTGATTTCTTGACTTTTGTAGATCTTAATTACACAATTGCTGGAGTAAAACTCCAAACTCAAATTGCTACAACTCAAGTCAATACATCAAGCAAGCACTTCGATCTTTCTAACACAACACAAGACTTAACTGCAAAATTAAGAGGACTTTATAACTTTCAACTTGCCTATAACTCAAATGAAACAGGCATCGTTGCCGCTGCTGGTTACACTGGAAGCTTTGGTGATGGATATGGTGCACTTTTAAACAGCACTGCTTCTTTCAATATGGGTGGAAAAATCTGGTATGACACTCTTAGTAGTGGAGCAAATGGATATGGGATCATTGGAACAGGTGGAACAAAAACATCTGATGGCTCTGCTTCAAAAGTTCAAGTTGCTTATGCTTCACTTGGCTATAAGGGAGTTAAAAACATTTCTTTGAGCCTTGATTATGCTTATGTTACAAGCAATAACTATATGCTAATGGCAAAAGGAAAAGAAAATCATCCTAACAAAACTCATATGGATGTACAAATGCACGAATTCTCTGTTTCCTCTACCTATGCCTTCTCTGATAAGCTTGCCTTATCTGTCCTTGTTGGATCGACATTTGGAGATCTCCAAATGGGAAGAGCAAGAGCTAAACTTACTTATAAATTCTAAAACCAAGGTGCTTCTTTTGCACCTTGACCTCTTCCACTTTCCTCTTTTCTTTTGATACAATCCTCTCATACACGCTAAGTGAAAACCAAAGACACAAGAAGGATTTTAATGAAAAAATTTTCTCAAATACTATTGATCACATCCGGCCTCTATGGACAAGAAAGTCTTCTTGATGCAATCAAAGATATCAATGTTGATGGCTACACATATGGGCAATATACGCTCATGTTTGGAGAAGATGCAAATGGAAGCGCTTTTCAAACACGTGTTTGGCTCAATCTACAAACAGGCTCTTATCATGGCTTCTCAGTTGGAACAAGAGTCTTTGTTGATTATGGGACAAGTGCTCCTGATGGAGGAAGCTTCTTAGAAAATTCAAGCTCTCCCTCAGGAATTCCTTCTATTGGGCTTATGTCCCTTTATGGTGTTTGGACACCTCAATCCTCCAAAACAACAATTACATTGGGAAAAATGAACATTGCAACACCTTTTAGCGATTCGGAATGGGATTTTGGCTATGGTGCGGCAATGACAAACAATGATATTGAAAATCTCACCTTCTCTCTTCAAGCTTATGGAGCTTGGGGACTTGATAATGCAAATGCCATCCACTCCTCTCCTCTTGCTGATGAAGATGATGTAAGCATGAATTCCTCAAGACCTCTTTTTATTGGCGGAATTCATGGTGAAAACTTCAATGGATTTGGTTTTGATGTTTGGGTTGCACATGCAATCAAAACGATTGATTTTCTCACTTTTGCTGATTTGAATTACTCAATTGCTGGACTTACTCTTCAAACACAGGTCGCTGCAACACAAGTGAACACAAATGAATCTTTTTTCAATCTAGGTGAACTCTCAGCTAAGCTCCGCGGACTTTATAATATACAGGCAAGCTATGAAAGCTTTGGTATAAATCTCACAGCAGGCTATACTGGAAGTTTTGGTGATGGATATGGTGCACTTTTAAATTATTGTGCAGGCTTTAATATGGGAGGAAATATTTGGTGGGATGTTGGATCTGGCAATGGGTATGCACTCAATGGTGTTGGTGGATACAAACAATCCAATCAAAGCTCAAGCATTCAAGTTGCCTATGCTTCACTTGGCTATGCAAATCAAAAAACCTCAATGGGTCTTTCATATGCCTATATTGGAGGGAACAACCAATATAGACTTCTTAAGAAAGGTTTTTCACGACATCAAGCCTCTCTTTTGGGTGGAAGCATGAATGCCAAACTTCACGAGTTATCCTTTACTCTCAAATATGACTTTAGTGAGAAATTATCTCTATCTGCACTGGTAGGATCAACATTTGGGGATTTATCAATCGGAAAAGCTCAAGCAAAAATCAATTATCAGTTTTAATTCAAAGGATGAGAATTTCTCATCCTTAGATCTTTGATCTATTTTAAGAATAAATATTTCTGAGCTTCTTGGCGCTCTAAGGGGGTAAGCTTGTATTGCATATCACCAATACGCACTTGATAATCTTGCTCTAAATGACTTTTGCCATATCCTAGAGCAATTCTTCCAGCCAAGCATTTATCCTCTTTTGTTGCATTTTTTTCTATTAGCCCTATTGGACCATTACAATCAAGCAAGACAATCTTTTCCATCATCGGATTTTCAATATCTAGCTTCTGATTCTCTTCTTCATTTCTAGCAATGATGCATCGCGCACCATTGGGCAAAACCATATAGCGTCCCGCCTTGACAAGCTCCACATCCTCAAAGATCATTCCGCGATGTGATTGCAAATCTTTAATCTTCAAAGCCACGCTCGTATCCGTCAGCAAGCACCCTCCTCCTGGCTTCTCAAAATATTTCCATCCATAATTTTGAATCATCTCCAATTGACGAGTTCTTCCGCGTCCATGCACATCAAGCAATTTGGATCGATCTACCCACCCCATTCTTTCTGGATAAGTCTCCTCCAAAAGCTTTGCACTCATCGGACGCAAAAGAAGCTCATCTAGACTTTTGGGCTTTTGGATTCCATCTCCATTAGGATCAATCAAATGCGCAAATCGAGAATCTTCTCCCATTTTTTTGACCAAAATTTTCACTTGATCTAATGCCTCTTTTCTTTGACTTTTTGGGCGTTGCCCCAATACTTCTCCACTGATGACAAAATCTGCATCAAGCTCTACAAGTTTTAAAAAAGCATTTTTGAACATATTGGCATGGCAATCTATGCAAGGATTAAAATATTTTCCATAGCCATATTTTGGCGCAAACAAAACATCATTAAAAAATTGCTTGCGGATATCGACACTAATAAACTCCACGCCAATTTGTGCAGTCGCATTGTGGAAATACTCCAACTTACTTTTATTTCCCCCAAATCCAATATTGAAATTAATTGCAACAACCTCAATCCCCTGCTCTTTCATCAATTGCATACTGATCAAGCTATCACATCCCCCACTAAACAAAGCTATGGCTTTTTTCTTACTCATGATTCTCCTTTTGAATTTTTTCGATACAACACTTATATTTTTTGATCAATTCTATTTTCTGCTTATATCCTAAATTTCGCTCAAATGGTATCTTTTTCAATCTTTGTTGATAATCTTTGATCGCAAGCTCTCGCACTTGTTTTTGAAAATCTTCTCTCATCAAAGGCTGTATTGCTTCATTGATTCTTATTCCAAGAAGCAAAGGATGACTCCACTCCCCTCTTGCAAGCAACTCAAATTCTGCAAAATGTGTCTGAAATGATTGAGCATCCAAATATTCAATCGCATAATCCAACAACCCACGATCCTCTACAATACTTTTAATCAAGACAAGCTCTGTTAGATTCATGCGACTAGTTGGTATCTGGGAGGAAGTTTTTTTTCGTTTTATATGAATTAAAGAAGGAGAGATTCTAAGCATTTGGGCAAGTAGCTCTCGATATTCTTCTTGCAAAAGAGGAGACAGGGTATGGAGAAATTCTAAAGATTCCTTGAGTGCCTTTTCTTTTTGCAAAGGATTCTTTAAATCATAGGCCTCAATGGTTTGCTTCAATACAAACTCAATAAAAGGGATTGGCTTCTTTAAAAGTTGTGCAATCTCTTCAATCTTGCCAGAAACAACCATATCCGCAGGATCCATGCCTCCCTCAAAAATCACAACCCCCCCTTCCTTATCAGCCAAAAGCTTTGAGGCCTTGAAAGCCGCACTGATTCCTGCCTTATCTCCATCATAAGCTACAATGATTTGTGGCTCTCCTTTTGACAAAAGAGGAAGGTGATCTTTTGTAAGTGCAGTTCCAAGTGTAGCAACAACATTTTTAAAGCCCGCTTGATGCATCATAATCACATCAATATATCCCTCAGTAATAATGATTTGACGCTGGGCATAGATACTTTCTTTGGCCAAATGATAAGCATAAAGAAGCTTTGATTTGTTAAAAACCTTACTTTGGGGAGAATTGATGTATTTGGCATTATTTTGAGCTTGCAATGCCCTCCCACCAAAGCCAACAACTCGCCCATTGGGAGAGAAAATAGGAAACATCAAGCGTTCAAAAAACCGAGAATAAACCCTATCTTTATCTTGTCCCAATACTCCAAGCTCAATGGCCTCAGATCGTGCATTGTGCGTATCTGCAAATTTCACACTCTCAAACCCAGACCCACAAAGCCCTAGCAAAAACCTCTCAATGCTTTGCTTTGAAATTCCACGATCACCCACATAAGCCAAAACCTCTTGAGACTGCAAAAGTTTTGAGTGATAAAACTGCGCAATTTTGTCTAAGAATTTAGAATCTTTTCTCTGCCTCTCTTGGGTGTATGTCAGGGAAAATCCGGTCAAGGAAGCAATTTTTTCAATCGCTTCTGCAAAACTCAACTTTTCATATTCCATCACAAAAGCAATCGCATCACCTCCAGCCCCACAACCATAGCAGTGATAAACCCCCTTTGCAGGACTAACCATAAAGCTAGGTGTTTTTTCGTCGTGAAACGGACAACAAGCGCTATAGTTCACCCCTGCTCGCTTGAGTTGGATATAATTGCCCAAAATTTCAACAATATCAAGATTTGCTTTAAGCTGTTCGATTGATTCCTTAGCAATCATTGAAAATCCACAAAAAAAGATAAAAAGGCATTGTAATGAAAGAAATTCCAATTATGTTTTGTTTTGACAAAAATTATGTCATCCCAGCCGCTGTTGCTTTCTACTCTCTTCTTAAGAATAATACCCCCCCCCCATCAAAAAGTTTTATTTAAACTTTTTGTGATCCACAATAACATCTCTCCTAACGACCAAGAAAAACTTCAGCTAACCATCAAGCCTTTCTCTCATTTTGCCACACTTGACTTTATCCATGCGCAAAACTATTTGCAAGATGTGTGGAAAAAGCTCACCCACCAATACCACTTTTCTTATGAAGTGTTTTATAAGCTCATTGCCCCTAGTCTATTCCCTCAATACGACAAAATCATTATTTCTGATGTTGATGTTGTCTTTTTGGGAGATATTACAAGAAGCTTTGATGATTTTGATTGCAATGAGGATTATCTGATAGGAGGAGTTGTCAGCAATGATCCACAGGCATTTTTTCCTCTTCCGTCCAAAGGATGGCGCAGTGGATACAAAAAGTTTGATTCTAAAGAATTAGAAGCAATTTCACATGGAGTAGATGGATGCTATCTCATCATCAATCTTAAAGGGTGGAGAAAAGAAAATATTCAAGAAAAAGCGATTCGATATTTAGAAAACAATGCTCACAAACTTGTCCTAGCAGAACAAGATGTATTAAATATTGTATGCTTTCCACATAATACAAAAATCAGCCTAGCCCATGTTGTTTCCCATACTAGCTGGAAAAATTTTGGGGAGTTATGGGAAAAATTCAAGCCAAATATTTACTCACAACAAGAAATTACGGAGGCAAGACTTCACCCAATTCAACTTCATTTTGTTGGGGCAAACAAACCATGGAATACCCCCAGTGAGCCCAAATCTGATTTATGGTTTTCCTATCTTTGCAAAACTCCATTCTTGCAAGACTATCTTTGCTCTCTAGAGAGCCTAATGTTTGCCAAGTTCCAAAAATCTCGTTTTTTCTATCGGGCACTCAACTACATCAAAAGAAAATTTTTTAAATAATCCTTGCTCCTCACTCTCAAACCCAACGTATTTACAAAGTCCGTTGGTGCAGGAGGACCCCAATCCACTCTCAAATATTCACTCAATAGAGAATTCTGGTCTCTATTTCACAATCTTGTATAACTCTATTTTTGCATTCTTCAATATCTTTAAATGATCAATAAGCCCCCAAATAGACGAGGTTTCCAATATGTTTTTGGATATTCTTATAGATAAATACTCACTAATATTTAGCCAAATAGACTAAATATTAGTGAGTATTTATGACTTAAAGCAATTGAAAGTAAATCAAAAATAGTATAAAATCGTAGCACTTAAAATATTTAAGTGCTATCAAACTATCAAGGAGTATTGAAATGAATTTCAAACCACTGGGTAAAAGAATTTTGGTTGAAAGACTTGAAGAAGATACAAAAACAAGTTCTGGAATTATCATCCCAGATAATGCAAAAGAAAAGCCATTGATGGGGAAAGTTGTCGCCATTAGCAAAGAGATCGAAGAAGGATGCAAATGCGTAGCGCTTAGTCAAACTGTTGTTTTTGGCAAATATAAAGGAAATGAAATCAAACTTGATGGCAAAGAATATATCGTTTTGGAACTTGAAGACATTTTAGGAACAATTTTATAAGGAGTAAAAAATGGCAAAAGAAATCAATTTTTCAGATAGTGCAAGAAATAAACTTTATGAAGGTGTTAAGCAACTTAGCGATGCTGTAAAAGTTACAATGGGGCCAAGAGGTCGCAATGTTTTGATCCAAAAAAGCTATGGAGCGCCAGCAATCACAAAAGATGGTGTTAGTGTGGCAAAAGAAGTTGAGCTAGCTGATCCAATTGCAAATATGGGAGCTCAACTTGTTAAAGAAGTTGCAAGCAAAACAGCAGATGCTGCAGGAGATGGAACAACAACAGCAACAGTTTTGGCCTATAGCATTTTTAAAGAAGGGTTGAGAAACGTCACAGCTGGAGCTAATCCAATCGAAGTTAAAAGAGGAATGGATAAAGCTAGCGAAGCGATTATCGAAGAACTCAAAAAAGGAAGCAAAAAAGTAGGCGGAAAAGAAGAGATTGCACAAGTTGCAACAATTTCTGCAAATTCTGATGAGAAAATCGGAAATCTTATCGCTGAAGCTATGGAAAAAGTAGGCAAAGATGGTGTTATCACTGTTGAAGAGGCAAAAGGAATCAATGATGAATTAAGCGTTGTTGAGGGAATGCAATTTGATCGAGGATATCTCTCTCCTTATTTTGTAACAAATAGCGACAAAATGAACGCTCAACTAGACAATCCCTACATTCTCTTGACAGATAAAAAAATCACTTCAATGAAGGATATCTTGCCACTTCTTGAATCTACAATGAAAAGTGGAAAACCTTTGCTTATCATCGCCGAGGACATTGAAGGTGAAGCATTGACAACTTTGGTTGTAAATAAATTACGTGGTGTGCTTAATGTCGCAGCAGTCAAAGCTCCTGGATTTGGTGATCGCAGAAAAGAAATGCTTAAAGATATTGCAATCCTAACAGGTGGACAAGTCATTAGCGAAGAGCTTGGAAAAACTCTAGAATCTGCAAGCATCGAAGACCTTGGGCAAGCTGGACGCATTGTGATTGATAAGGATAATACAACAATCGTAGATGGCAAAGGAAGTGCAGAGGAAGTTAAAGCGCGCGTTGCACAAATTCGCACACAAATTGAGAGCACAACAAGCGATTATGATAGAGAAAAACTCCAAGAAAGACTTGCAAAACTTAGTGGTGGAGTTGCAGTTATCAAAGTGGGTGCAGCAAGCGAAGTAGAAATGAAAGAGAAAAAAGATAGAGTTGATGATGCACTTTCTGCAACAAAAGCAGCCGTTGAAGAAGGCATTGTAATTGGTGGTGGTGCAGCACTCATTCGAGCAGCTCAAAAAGTTTCTCTCTCTCTTAAAGGTGATGAGCAAATTGGTTATGAAATCATTCTCAGAGCGATCAAAGCTCCAATGAAACAAATTGCTGAAAATGCTGGATATGATGCTGGTGTTGTTATTAATAATGTTGAAAGTGCAAAAGAGGACACTTACGGATTTAATGCAAGCAGTGGAGAGTATGTTGATATGTTTAAAGCTGGAATTATTGATCCACTTAAAGTTGCAAGAGTTGCATTGCAAAATGCAGTAAGCGTATCAAGCCTACTCCTCACAACAGAAGCAACAATTAATGACATCAAAGAAGAAAAGCCTGCAATGCCTGATATGAGCGGTATGGGCGGAATGGGGGGCATGGGGGGCATGGGAGGGATGATGTAATCCCCCCCCCCACCCTTCTCTTTTAAGCGATTTTTACTTTTTTAATAAAACTTTTGATTCCTTTCCTAATTGAATCGGGCAAATAACTAGCCAAAACAACACAGAAACGAAAGCCTTCGGCAAGCAAAATCATTGCCCTCCTAGAATTAATTCCCACAACCCTTTGTCTTATTTTCCTCTCAAAAGAGCTTACATCCTGATTCCTATCCTGAAACAAAGCCATACATTTCTTTTCCCAATTCCCACCTCTTGAGCACAGCGCTCCCAAGCTACAATAGCGAGAAAAAATGTGGTCAGCATAAATTGTGTTTAAAAAGAACAATAACTCTTCTTTTTGTTGTCCAATCAAAAGCTTTCTCAATTTTTCATATCCCTTCAAAAGATTCTCAATATGATCTTTTTTACTGATTTGAGAACGACTCAAACTTTCATATCGAATATCACAATAGTAATAATTTTTATTTCTTACAAAGCTATTTTGAGCAAAAGCCAAAAAACTTAAGACAAACATCAAATCTTCGCCATAGCTAATCTCTTCACAAAATTGAAGATGGTGTTCTTGTATAGCGCTGTTTTTAAAAAATTTTCCACATCCCCAAGAATTTCCCAAATAAAGACAAAAATCAATAAACAGCCCTCTTCCTACGTACTCTTGATCACCACTTGCTTTGGCCCAAAAGAGGGGAACTTTTATTTCTTTTGTTTTTTGAATCGCCACTCCTGCATAAAATAAGCACTCAATATCTCCTTTTGAGAGAAAACTATATGCATCTTTCAAAAAACCTTGGGCGATATAATCATCACTATCTATAAATGTAACATATTGCCCTCTAGCGTGTTGCAAGCCTAAATTTCTTGCCGATGAAACTCCTCCATTTGCTTTATAAAAATATCGAATTCTCTCATCATTGTATTGTTCCAACAACTCCCTTGTTCTATCTGTACTACCATCATCAACAACAATCAACTCAAAGTTTTCAAAATCTTGACAAAGCACCGAATCAATAGCGCGACTGATAAAATCCTCACGGTTGAAGGTGGGGATAATAACACTAAAAAACACTGCAGACAAAGAGGACATTGTAATAGCCTTTTATTCTTCACTTGCATTCAATCCACTCCTTTACTTCCTGCATAATTTGTCTTTTATTAATCTCCAGCAACAACTCGTGTCTGGCACCGCTATAAAGGCGCAGTTGAACATTCTCATATCCTTGAGAGACAAGATACTCATAAGCCCTTAGCGCCCCTTTGCCAAAGTCTCCACAAGGATCATCATCTCCACTCAAAAACACAATAGGAAGATTGATCTTGTTCACACGAAAATTAGGAGAAAAAACTCTCTTCAATCCTCCAAACAAACACCCAAAAGAATTGAGTGTAAAAGAGAAGCGATACTCTTTTTTTTGCATATATGGCTCTGCTTGCTTCAAATCTCGCGTAAGCCACGCATAAAAAGGAGCAGATGCATCTCTTTGGCGAAATCGACGATTAAATCCTACAAGACTTAAGCGATTCATCATTCTAACCCCGACGCGTTTCAAACCCAAAAGCTCCAAAACAGAACACAGATTGACTCCAAATCCCGCCAAGGCATTTGGTGAAGGCGTCCCCATCAATACTAAAGCATCTAACTCTTTCTCATATAACTGCAAATAGCGTCTTGCGAGCAAAGATCCCATAGAATGGCCTATAAGAATAAACCTAAACCCCTCAAAACGCTTTTTAAGAATCTGTGTTAGGGTATGCATATCCCCAACAGCTCTCTCAAATCCATTCTCACCCATCTCACCTAAATCAACGACATATTTTCCACTCCTTCCGCCAATACTCTCTCCATGTCCCCTATGATCATTGACCGCCACAACATATCCACAAGCAGACAAAAATTGAGCAAACTCATCATACTTTCCTCGTTCTTCAATCATTCCATGCGCAATTTGCACAATACATTGATTGTAATTTTTGGGGGTATATAGACTATAAACCACCTCCCCAAAATCACTCCTAAAGCTCAAATCTTCTTTTGTCATTTCTTTTTCTTTCTTGCGCACACCACACGCTTAATCAAGTACAAAATTTTAGAAAATCTTCCCAATTTATATAAAATTTTTCTCTTAAAAAAATAAGGGTAAGCTCCAAGTTCTTTAGATAATTTTTCTGCCCTATCAAGATATTCTTTTTCGTTGCTATAGCCTATCGCACAATCATACAAAAAATAATACGGCGGAGAAAAGTGCTCCAATAAACAATTGGACTGATAGTACAGATAGATTGATCTAAAAACATCAAGCAAATCATAATTTCTAAAGTTTTTATGTTGCGCCATGATTGAATCATCTCTTTGACGATAAAAATAATATTCTCCACAATAGCGCACAAATGCATTGCAAAAAGGGGAAATCATATATAAAAACGCCTCATCTTCATAAACCTTTCCCTCCAAAAACTCTACCCCGCAACGCTCCAAGAATTGTCTCAAAAACAAAAATCTCCACACTGCTCCACCAAAAACAATATTGTGAGAATCTGGGACATATCTTTGAGGCTCCTTCCTTTGCGGATTACTTAAGCGCGTCCTTCCAAAGCGTACGATGGCTTCATTGCAAACCATTTCGACATCAAACCGTATCGCAATTTCAACCATCTCTGCAATATAATTCAGACTTAAGTAATCATCGCTATCTACAAACATAATGTATGCACCGCTTGCCTTTTTCATTCCGACATTTCTTGCTGCACTTAATCCCTTATTTATCTGAGAAATTAATTGCACGCGTGGATCATACAAGTACTCTCTAGCGATCTCTTCACTTCCATCCTCACTTCCATCATTGATCAAAATGATCTCAAGATGCTTATAGGTTTGAGAAACTACAGAATCAAGGCATTCTTTCAAATAGCGAGAAACATTATAAATCGGGATAATTACGCTCACTAAAGGTGGCAACATACAAATGCTCCAAATCAGAAGCCCCCCCATCTGAAGCATGGAGGGAGAGGGAGGAAAACTTATGAAAGCTTAAAGGGATTTTCTACAACTCTTTTGCGATCAACAATATAAGGGATCAAAGCCATATGTCTTGCACGCTTAATTGCTTTTTCAACCCTTTCTTGCCATTTTTTTGTATTGCCTGTAAGGCGTCTTGGCATAATCTTATAACGCTCAGATAATGAATGCTTAAGCATTTCAACATCTTTATAGTCAATAAATTCAATTTTGGCTTCAGTATAGCGACAATAGCGCTTTGAATATTTTTTCTTTTCCATATTTCAACTCCTAAAATGGGATTTCATCATCATCGATATTGATTTCTGGGATATTGTGAGAATTACTATAATTGGATTGTGGGGAGGCTTGTTGCGGTGCCCTTTGCATCTGAGGAGCATAAGAAGCCTGTTGTTCATATTGAGGATAGGCTTCATAAGCTTGTGGAGCACTTTGAGAATCAGAGCGCGTATCCATCATCTGCATAGACTCTGCAGTGATTACGTGACGCGATCTCTTTGCACCCGACTGATCAGTCCAACTTTCATAAGTAAGCTTACCTTCAATCAAGATTTTGCTTCCCTTTCGCAGATATTGATTAGCCACTTCTGCAGTACGCCCAAATAGCTTCACATCAATAAAGCAAACCTCTTCAGCTTGGCTGCCATCTTGTTTTTTATATCTACGATTGGAAGCAAGTCCAATTGTAGCTACAGCACTTCCGCTAGGAAGATACCTCAACTCAACATCACGCGTCAAATTTCCAACCATAATCACTTTATTAAACATTATCCCAACCTCAAAAACTATTCAGCAACTTCCTTAGTTTCAGTCTCCTGACTCTGTTCTTGAACTTGCTCTTCAACCTTTTCCTCAACCTTTTTTCTTGGAGGCTTTGGAGAATCATCTTTTTTGAGCGTCTTTTTTGCATATTTTTGTGGGTTATTCGCTTTATCTACAAGCGTTTCCCAAGCTTTTTGCTCTTTTTTGTTTTCATATTTCACAACAATAAATCTCAAAATATCTTCATTGATTCTATAGAGTCTTTCAAGCTCCAAAATCAAAGAGGCTTGAGCCTTGAAATAGATCACAAAATAGTAGCCTCGTTTATTTTTTTTAATCTCATAGGCAAGTTGTCTCATTCCCATATCAAGGCATGTTTCAATCTCACCACCATTTTTTGTAATTGCTTCTTTAAAGAATTCAATCTTAGATTTGATTTCGTCTTCAACAAGCGTAGGTTTAACGATAAACATCGTTTCATAATGCTTCATAAAAACTCCTTTTGGTTTCAGCCCAGCCCACTCAAGAGCCAAGCAAGGTCTTTTTATAAAAAATAAAAAGCCTCAAATTCTACCCTAAAATTTTTTGAAGTTTTTGCAAAGCGATCAATACCGCTGTGCTTTTCCCCCTACCTGAAAAAATCTGCACTCGTGCCTCAATAAGAGTCTCAAAAACTTCCCTATACTGTCCCTCACGCAAACTCATCGCCTCTTTCGCCATCTTATCCACCACAAAATTTGGAGGAGAGTACCCCAAAATCTCTTTGGCATCAGCCTTTCCGTTTGAGCGAATATAGGCAAAAAACATAAAAAGTTTATAAAAATGAGCACCAATAGAACTAATCATTCCCATCTCATCCAAACCCTCTTCTTCAAGTCGTGCGTATATTCCCATAATCTCTCTACGGGATAAAAGCGCATCTAACAAATCTTCTAACTCCACACTTCCCAAAGCACTACATAACTGTAAAATGTCTTTTTCCTCAATAGGACGATGAAAATAAACTAATTTTTCAAGTTCCTTATAAGCAATTGAAAGATCCCCGTTTTGGATATTCAAAAGCAACATTAAATGGCGCGAATCAATACTAATCCCAAGCTCTTTTGCCCTAGCCATCAAAACCATTTGAGCCTCATTGAAATTTGGTTCAAAAAACCTTGCTTCAACTAGTTTTTCCCCCTTAAACAATCCCGCCATTTCTTTAAAATCTCTCGCATATTCACTGGAACTCTTAGAATCGCTTTTGCGAAACTCAACAATAAGAAAATTGGATGGATTTTTTTTCAAAGCCTCTAGAAATGATTGAAGCTCTTTTTTGGACAATTTTTTATCAATTTTTAGAACAACAAGTGTGCTATCCCCAAACAAAGAAGATTGACTAAGCAAATCAAAGACTTGAGCATAATCATAATCACCAAAATAGAAACTCACAATATTCTCAAGATCTGTTGTCATGGAGGCAATTTTTTTTGAATAAAACTCAATCCAAAACATACACTCTCCATAGAGTAAGCTTGCTTGAGGAATTTGAGAATCCAAAAATCTGTCCAATTGCTGTCGATTCAAACCTTATCTCCACCTTTAGTTATTCGTATCCATGCTCGTGCTAAATAGGGAATGTAAAATGCTGCCCTCACCTTATAGCTGACATAAGGGATGAGCTTTTTTAGATCTTGCTTATGACACAAAGAAGAATCTTTGATCCAGCACAAAAATGGCATCGATGCGCAACTTCTCAAGCAGCGCCGAATCAATGGGTAAATGGCACTTAATTCTTTTTTTTGCAAAAGAGACAATAAATAATTGCAATTAATCATATATGAGCGAAACAAAACTTGATTAGAGTGCTTAGAAAATGTTTTTGCACAAGATATGCTCCCCTCCCTCAAACGATAACAAACCCAGTCATTAAAAAAACAAATCCTATCCGCCATCCTAAATGTTTCAAGACCAAAGATTAAATCTTCATTGATCATTCCTTCAACAAATCTGATCCCACTTTCCTTTAAGAAGCCCAATTTATACCCCCCCCCCCAAGAAAAGGCAAAATAATTCCCCTTAACCCCCTTCAGATATTCCATTCCACTCAACTTCAATGCCTCATCTTTCTCTTCTCTTTCGATTAGCAACCCCCCTTCTTCATCAATCACTTGAACCCCGCCTATAGCTATCTTGACAGAAGGATCTCGTTTGAATGTTTCCTGCATTGTTTGAATATAACTTTTGTGCATCACATCATCAGAATCTAAAAAAACCAAAATATCTTCTTGATTTGTGCTATCGCTCATTGCTATCTCTATGCCCACATTTCTAGCACAACTAAGGCCTTTATTCTCTTGATTTACCAATAATACGCGAGGATCTTTTGTATATCTCTGCGCAATGACTCCACTCTGATCGGTGCTCCCATCATTAATTAAGATAATCTTAATATGCCGATAGGTTTGAGCAAGCACCGATTCGATGCATGCTTGCAAATACTTCTCCACATTATAAATAGGAATAACAATATATACACAAAGATTCAATCTCAATCCTTTTAAACTTTTTGTGCATAGATTCTAGCACTCGCCAAATCCACTTCAAGAATCTCCACATCCAAAATATCAAATTTATTCACCCATTCTCTTTCTAAAAGCACGATCTTTGCTCCATCGATTTGTTCAATTGCCCTGCAAAGCGGAGGATATTGCTCATCAATAACGCTCACCTTCAATCTCTCTCCAAGATGCTTATTTGCCCAATGAGCATATTTTCGATCCTTATAGGCATTTTCAATTTTTGCCACTTCACGCTCTAATTCACTCAAAGACTTGCAAAGCGATGGGAAATCTTCACTCAAATAAATCAATCGCTTATTCTGAGATTTCAATGCCTCTTTGATAACACGATGAACACACAGATCGCTATATCTACGAATGGGAGAAGTAAAATGAGTATAACTCTCAAAGCCCAAACCAAAATGCCCAATATTATCACTAGAGTATTGGGCTTGATTTTGGGCTTTGATGATCATTTTGTCTATCTCTCTTTGCATACCTTTTTTCTTCGCCCATTTTTGGATCTCTTCAATTATTTTATGGACATCTTTTTTTCCTCTTTTATCTTCAAATCCTAAACTTTTAAGATAGCAAAGAAGCTCTACAAGATGATTTTCCTTCATTTCTTCGTGGATGCGATAGATTCCATAGGAGGGCAACCCCTCAAACATCTCTGCACTTGCAACATTGGCCAAAAGCATCGCTTCCTCTACCAAATGATTGCTTTCACCCTCCTTTGATTGTTCAACCCCCAAAAGACTTTCATCTTCAAGGAGCAGTTTAACCTCATCACTCAAGAAGTCATACCCTCTTTTTAATCTCTTTTCTCTCAGTCGCTTTGCCAGGGGATAAAACTCCAAAATACTTTCAGCAACCTCTTTGGCAATCCCATCTTGTTGTTGGTTTTGCAAGAGTTTTTCAACTTGATCATAGTTCAAGCTTTGATGATTCTTAATCACTGCCTCATAAATTTGCTTAGCACATATTTCACCCAAAACATCAAAATGGATCTCCCACACCATTGCAAGCCTGCTTTCCCCCTCTCTGAGAGAGCAAATATTTTCGCTCAGCTCTCTTGGGAGCATCGGAATGCTTTTGTGCGGAAGATAGATGCTAAATCCTCTCCTCCTTGCTTCTTTATCAAGTGCGCTTTCTTTATTGACATATTCACTAACATCAGCAATCGCGATATACAAAATCCTTTTTCCCCGATCGTAATACAACGCATCATCATGATCTTTTGCATCTTTGGGGTCGATTGTGCAAAATGGCAAAGATTCTAAATCTTTTCTATGAGGATAAAACTCTTTATAAACTCGATCTCCAAAACTTTGCGCCAAAGTCAAGCATTCTTGAGGAAAATCTTCATCTTTGCCATAAGTGCGCAGAACAATCTTTTCATCTACCCTCTCATCTTCCAAAACCCCTAGTACCTCCAAAATTTCTCCATTTCTAGCATCAATTTCAAGCACAGCATGAGGAGGAAGCGCACTCAATGCTTTTTGCCTAGCCCTAAGAGGATAGATGATAGGTTTATCCTGAGTGCTTTTCAAAGAAAGTGCAGAAATTTTTTCCCTTACCTTTTCTAAAAAAACAATTTCTCTACAAAGCGGAGAATAAAGCAAGCTCACCAATCTTGCTCGCGTCCCTCCAGATAAAGTCTTAACCAGTGCGATATCTCCACTCATAACAAATTTCAAACTTCCCATCATCCTAAAATCTTTTGAATGAATTGGACAAAAACTCTTCAAAAAAACAAGATCCTTCCTTACAACATCCAAAGAACCAATCGCAAAACCTTCTTTTAGCTTAAAAACTCTGTCTTTTTTTGCGATAGCATCAAGCTTTTGAAGTGCATAAAATAGAGAATGATGCTTCTTAGGAATCTCTCTAGTCCCACAACTCAAGGACTCTAAAAATTCTTTGATTTCCACCTTAAATCCTTATAAATTTCAAAAAATATCTCATAGTCTCCTTTGAGCAATTATACACTTGGCTATAATCTAAACTCAATGAAAGGAAAGATGATGGATCTAAACAAAATAAGCATAAACAAGTATTTCGCCAACATTCTTTTGGCAATATTGCTATGTCTTTGGCTTGCAGGCTGTACCTCCACCCTAGAGCAAAAACCCTCTCCATCCTCTTCTCCATTTATTTTCCCCTCCCAACAACACCAACTCAATATTGAAGATATCCCACATACCCCTTCAGAACAAGTCATCGATCTCAACTAATGCAACCCTTAAATCCCATCCCTACCTCTTTGCAATCTCTCAAGTCTCCTCCTGCAAAGCTTTTCTATAAAGGCAATGCAGAGCTTCTAAACTATCCTAAAATAGCCATTGTTGGGACACGCAAACCCAATCCCTACACAAAACTTTTAACTCACAATCTAGCTTCCATGATTGCCAAACATCAAGGCGTCGTAGTGAGCGGAGGAGCCTTGGGAGTAGATATCATCGCCCATACTGCAGCCTTTCCTTATACAATCATGGTTGCACCCACTGATCTCAATCACTACTACCCAAATACCAACAAAATAATGCTTCAAAGAATCTATCGCGATGCACTAGCCCTTAGCGAATATGCAGATATTCCCTCGCCAAGACCTTATCACTTTCTTGAGCGCAATCGCATTGTCATTGCTCTAAGCGATCTTGTCATCATCCCGCAAGCAGATCTTCATAGTGGCTCCATGGAAAGCGCTAAAATCGCTCTTGATCTTGGCAAGCCTCTTTATGTTTTTCCCCATCGGATTGGAGAGAGCGAAGGAACAAATTCTCTACTTGCAGCTTCAAAAGCTCGCGCAATCTATCGTCTTCAAGAGTGGGTTTTAGAACAATTTGGCGCACACAATGAAAAAGAAAAGGATGAGATTCTTGAATTTTGTGCTTTGATTCCAAATTTTGAAGAAGCTTATCAACGCTTTGGTGATCGCCTTATTGAGTATGAAATTGAAGGGAAAATTGAGAGGAAAAATGGAAAAGTTTATGTCCGATAATAATATTTTAGCTTGTGATATTGGGCTCAAACGCATTGGCCTTGCTAGCCACATCCAAGGGATCACTCTTCCTCTTCCACCCATTCTAAGAAAAAATCGCGATCAAGCAGCACTTGCGCTCTCACAACTTCTCAAAGATCGAGCGATTAATATACTTATTGTAGGAATGCCAGAATCAGATGAGCATAAACCCCACGAAATGGAAAGGCGGATCAAACATTTTGTCTCTCTTGTAGAGTTTTCAGGAACAATTATTTATGTCAATGAAGCCCTTAGCTCAAAAATCGCCCAAGAATCTCTTTTTGAGCTAAGCAAAAAAGAAAGAAAAGAAAAGATCAAAAATGGTGAACTCGATAGCCTCTCAGCAATGGAAATCTTGGAAAGATATCTCTCCAAACAATAATCATTATTTGCTTTTTATATACGGCCCCTCTTTACTTGAGCCGTTTTTCCATCACCCGTCTAACTTTCTCTATCTTCAGCCTCATAATTGACAAGATATTTATCAAACAACCAATTCGGCCAATTATTGAGGAATCGCCCTCTATCAAATCTTGTTTTAGGAAAATCTTATTAACTCCCCCTCTTTTTTAAGACCTTGAGATCCAGTATTTTCCCTAAGCAAAGCATGACTTAGGGAAAAGCAATATCATAAATCTATTAAATCTTATGCCTTTCTTCAAGCACCTCTTGACATCTGAGGCATAATTCCCCCTCTTGCTTTGTTAGATATCTCCAGCACCTTGGACATTTGCATTGAGCCGATCGATAAACCAAGAATTTCTTGCCAGACACCTCAAATTCTCCTACTTTTTCGCCATAGCATTCCTTGCCAACACAAGAGACAATCAACCATTCTGCAAGTTGTTCAAATGCATACTCAGTTGCAATCTCCACTTCAAGAGAACTTTTGATTTTCCCTTCTTTTTTCAAAACATCCAAGACGCCCTCAAAAGCATCCTTGATTTCTTTGAGTTCTGAAAAATCAACTTGAGGAGTTTGAGCGACCTTTACCTCACTCCGCGTCAAATCAAAGACATTTTGAATCTTTCCTCCATCCCTCACCGCTTCACTTGCATAGCTCAAAGCTTCATTGACAGTGTAAGTCAAAATTGGAGCAACTGCAAAAAGCATCTCTCTAGCCAAAATTGCCATCACGCTCATACTTGCCTGACGCTTCTTGCTCTTATCACTTTCACAATACAAGATATCCTTGCAAAGCTCAAGATAGATTCCGCTCAACTCATTGACAATAAAGTTTTGCAAAAGTGCCAACCCTTTCACAAACTCAAACTCAGCAAAATTTTCTTGCACTTCATCAAAGACTTTCATTCCAAGATGATAAATCCACAAATCAATCTCACTCCAATCACAAGAATCTACAAGAGTCTTGCACTCGTTTGTGTTGGCCAAAAGGAATCTGATCGTATTGCGGATCTTGCGATAAACCTCGCTGACTTGCTTCAAAATATCTTTTGAAATCTTTAAATCATTTTGATAATCACTGCTTGCCACCCAAAGCCTTAAAATCTCCCCACCCATTTCTTGAAGCACTTGCTCTGGAGCAATCACATTGCCCTTGCTTTTGCTCATCTTTTCACCTTTTTCATCTACGCAAAACCCATGCGTCAAAACTCGCTTAAAAGGAGCTTTGGCATGAATTGCACAAGAGACTAAAAGTGAGCTTTGGAACCACCCACGATGTTGATCACTCCCCTCAAGATACAAATCTGCTGGATACTCTCCTGCATCATAACGCACGCTTTGCAAAACAGCCTTCCAAGTGCTTCCACTATCAAACCATACATCTAAAATATCTTGATTCTTTTCTAGATCTTCTGCACGCGACTTCCAAGATGGTGGAAGCAAATCAACAATCTCTTTGCTCCACCACACATCACATCCCTCGCTTTTAAAAATCTCTTGAAGATGTCTCAAAACCTCCTCATCTAAAATCACCTCTTGAGTTTTTTTATCAACAAAAAATGCAATAGGCACACCCCAATCTCTTTGTCTTGAGATACACCAATCTGGACGATTTTCAATCATAGTTTTTAAGCGATTCTTGCCACTTTCTGGATAAAACTTGACTTTTTCAATCTCCTGCAGGGCAACTTCACGCAAGGTTTTTCCCTCACAATAAGGCTTATCCATCAAAATAAACCATTGAGTTGTCGCCCTAAAAATAACAGGCTGATGCGTTCTCCAACAGTGAGGATAGGAATGTCTGATCTTTGCGTGCTTCAAAAGCGCACTACCCAAGAGCTTGATGACTTTATCTTGAGCTTCAAAAATATTTTGTCCCAAGAATTCGCTTGGCAAAAGCTTGAGAGACAAAATCAGATCGTTATATCGCCCTTTTTCATCTACAGGCACAAGCGTAGGTAGATCATATTTTAATCCCACATAATAATCATCCTCACCATGCCCAGTGGCTGTATGCACACACCCTGTTCCATCTGTGGTGCTAACATGCTCTCCCAAAATGATCAAACTTTCCCTTCCATTAAGAGGATTGCGTGCTTTTAAGCGTTCAAGCTTGTCCGAATCCCATTGTCCAATCACCTCATCATCTTGAGCGATCACTCCTTTTTGTCTCAAAGATTCTAAAAGCTCTTTTGCTACGATATGGCCTTTTTGCGTCATAACATAAACTTCATTGGGCTTAAGCGCGATTGCCACATTGGCAGGCAATGTCCAAGGAGTTGTCGTCCAGATCACCAAAGCCCCATGATCAATCCCCAAAGTCTCAAGACTCTCTTGCATCAAAGGGAAAGCAACAAAAACAGAATCGCTTTCTTTTTCTTCATACTCCACTTCCGCTTCAGCCAATGCACTCTCTGCAGCCCAGCTCCAATAAATAGGCTTATAACGCTGTGCCAAAAGCCCATTTTTGGCAATCTCACACAATGCCTGATAAATATCTGCTTCAAACTCAAAATCAAGCGTTCTGTAAGGATTCTCAAAATCTCCCAAAACCCCAAGCGATTGAAATTCATCACTTTGGATTTGGATAAATTCTTTTGCCCAATCGCGACAAAGCTCTCTAATTTTTTCTTTGGGAAGAATGTCTTTTTTTGCCTTGCCAATCTTTTTTTCTACTTGTTGCTCGATAGGAAGTCCATGACAATCCCACCCAGGCGTATAGTAGGGATATTTGCCTTGAAAATACGCAAATTTAACAATAATATCTTTAAGAATTTTATTAACCGCATGCCCAGTATGGATATGACCATTGGCATATGGCGGGCCATCATGAAGTGTAAATTTTTTGCCCTGATTCTTTGCCTCAAGACGCTTTTCTCTCATTGTCTGAAAGGCTTGACTCTTCCACGCTTGATAAACTTTAGGCTCATTCTCGCAAAGATTTCCTCGCATAGGAAAATCGGTTTGGGGAAGCCTCATTGTATCCTTATAATCCATATCAACTCCTCTGTTTTAGAGCAAATAATAAAGTAGAATTTTACTCAAACTTTGCCAAAGGAAAAGGTATGGAACATCATCTTGGCACCTTAAATACTCCTTTAGGAAAATTATTTTGTCTCATTGAAAACAACTGCATTTCACTTCTTCATCCCTCCCCCCACCTTGTGCCAAATTCTCTCTACATAAACTCTTCGCACCCTCTTTTGGCTGAAACACAAAACCAACTAGATGCTTATTTTTCAAAAAAACTCCAAACTTTCAACCTTCCCTTAAAGATCACAAGCTCTTCTTTTGGAGAAAAAATTTTAAGCGCACTCCAAGAGATTCCCTATGGACAAACTTTGAGCTACAAAGAGCTTGCTTCACATATAGGACATCCCAAATCTTACAGAGCTCTAGGCAGTGTCCTTTCAAAAAATCCTATTCTTCTACTGATCTCTTGCCACAGAATCATTCTCTCTAGCGGGGATCTAGGACAATATCTTTGGGGGAATGAACGCAAAAAGAAGCTACTCACTCTAGAAGGTGCTATTTTCTCCTAATGTCCAAATGCTCGCTTTTTTAATTTAAAAGCGATGATTGCAAAACACGCCAAAATCACAGCCCAATACTCCCAGCTCAAGACTTTTTGAATCTGCACAATATGCAACAAAGCACTTCCTATGCAAATCAGCACAAGCCAAAATAAAATGCGATAAAACCTCCCACCAAAAGAAAAATACCCCAAGATAAGCATTCCAACAAAGCTTAGCAATCCCCAAAAAATATATTTCTTCTGAAAAATCTCAATCACCATCAAATCCCAAGCAAAAGCAAAATCAAAATATACAAAGATTCCTAGATGCAAAATCGCAAAGACCAAAGCACAATGCCCCAAAGCTCTTCCCCAACGCCCCGCAATCAGTCCAAGCACCAAACTCCCAAAGCTTAGCCACCCACTCCAAAAATACAAAACTTTGATTGGATCGCTCAAACTAGAATATTGCTCAATGGCATAGCTTCCTGCAAAAATAGCAATCAATGCCACCCCAAAAACAGCAAGCTCCCTAAAAACCTTCATCAATAAAGCTCTTTTGGATTCATTCCCTCATACAAATACCCCACCTCTTTGTCATAACCATTGAGATAGAGCGTTCTTTGTCGTCCCCTTTCTCCTATCACTCGCTCACTTGCTTGCGACCAACGAGGATGAGGAACATCTGGATTGACATTGGCATAAAAGCCATATTCTCTAGGATTCTGCTTCTCCCAAGTTGAAATGGGACGCTCACTTACTAGCTCAATTGTTGCGATTGATTTAATGTATTTAAAACCATATTTCCAAGGCACAACAAGACGAATAGGGGCACCATTTTGGGGCAAAAGGCTTTTGCCATACATTCCCACAGCCAGAATACTTAGAGGATGATAAGCCTCATCAAGTCTTAACCCCTCCACATAAGGAAAATCAATAGAAGGAAAGAGTGACTTTTGAGCAGGAAACATTGAGGGATCAAATAAGGTTGTAAATTTGACATATTTAGCTTTTGGAGTTGGCTCAACCATTGCCAAAAGCTCACGCAACTCAAACCCAATCCAAGGGATCACCATACTCCAAGCCTCAACACATCTTAAACGATAAACCCTCTCTTGCAATTTGACCCTCCGAAGAAGATCTTGAAGCTCTATTTGCAAAGGCTTTTTCACTTCTCCAGTGATGCTGAGTTTCCAAGATTTGGGAGCAAAAGCTTTAGAATTTCGTTTAGGATCATCCTTCCCAAACCCAAACTCATAAAAATTGTTATAACTTGTTGCGAGTTCCTCTTGAGTGGGATTGAGCGGAGAGTTTTGAGCCACATAGTCCAAAGGAGCGCCAAAAGAAGTCTGAGCCATCAAAGAATCAATCAAAAAAGGAGCGACACTAGCACCAACTCCTAACTTCATAAATTTTCTACGTTTTAAAAAAAGTTCCTGAGGTGTAATCATTGGATTTCCTTTTGTCTAGATTTCACAAGAATATCCGACAAATCCAAACCATTCCTAATCAACCCTCAAGCAAAGCCTTATAAACAATCATCCACGCTTCTCGATCTGATTGGAGCTCAAACTCTTCTCCCATCGCCTCATTAAGGGTGCCATTAGCCAAAAGATGAAGGGATAGTTGATTGAGCGGATATTTAAGATTTGTAGAAGTAATCCTTACTTGAGTGTCAAAACAAAAAAGCGAGATCTGCATTCCCTTTTGAGAGCTGACCTTGCAAGGAAGACGCAACGCTTCAAATTCCCCATAATCGCTCTTCATCACAATGCTCTTACATTGCTGTGCATATTCATAGAGCAAAGAAATATTCCCCAAAGCATGATCTTCTCTCTTGCCCGTAGCACCTAAAATCAAAAATTCATCAAAACCTTTATGAAGACAAAAATAAAAAGCCTTGGAAAGGTCATTGCTCATTTGCTCTGAGATTCTTACAACTTGACTTGCATATTTTTTCTGAAGCTCCAAAGGAATACTATCTAGATCCCCAATAATGACATCTGGAAGGATTCCCAAACTCTCAAGATGCACAATCGCACCATCACACACAATCAAAAACTCAGCACTCCTCAACTCTTCTACCAATTGACTCTTCTTGGGAAATTCTCCATTGGCCAAAATCACAGCTCTCATCGCACTAAACCACCCCTTGCTTGACTGATCCAAATCCTCCAATACCATAGCCCGATTCCCAAAAATACGCACATATTCAATAATTGGGGCAATGCCGTCGAATCTTTATAATAAAAAAACCCCCACATCAAAACAGAAAGCACATTGGCAATACTCACAAAGAGATAATTTTCCACATATCGCTTCGCCTGAAGATAAAATGCCAAGATTTGTAGCACGACACTAAAAGCATTGAGATAAGCAAAGGCAGAATTTGCAGATTTCAAAATCTCGCCATATCCTACACCCAACACCACAACCACGCATAAGCTCAAAACAATCTCTCTAAGCCCAAGAAATCTGACCGTCACTCTCTCTTCTTTTTGATTTTGATTCCACAGCCAAAGTCCTAAAATATTGATGGGCAGATAAAAAAGATTGAGCATCACATCCCCATAAAGCCTTGCTTCAAAAGCGATATAGGCATACATAGCCGAATATATCAAACCAAATACAAAACATACAAGCTTCCCCTCTCCTGCAAAAAATGCATACATAATCCCCAAAATTGCAACAAATAACTCAAGACCATAAGACCCGCTCATATAGCTCAACCACCCTACAATCCCACACACGCAAGCCAATGTTATATAAAAATAAATCGAAAGATTTTTAAATTGAAGCATTAGAATCTGAAGCATTTCTTTCCTTTCGCGAGCATTACCTCACAAGTTTAGAGTATGATCTCAGCCCAAAGCTTCAAGCTCTGAGCACCCCTAGAAATTCGCCTGTAATTTTAATCAAAATTTATCATCTATTGCTTCAACTCTAATTTCATAAACCCATCATTTGCTTCATTTTAAATCGCTAAAATAATCAAAACAACCAAAGGAAAAAAATGAAAAACAATACTCTTGCTCTTATAGCTTTTACCATCCTAGCATCTCACACCCTTCAAGCAAACCAAGCATGCCACAGTGAAAAAGACAAAATCAAAGGATGTATAGAAAAAGAATTTTTTAAAGATGAAAATCTATGGAAAGAAGTACCCTACCTTCAAGGAAAAAAACAAGGAATAGAAAAATGGATTGACCCCACTTTGGGAGTCTTAAGAGAGATTCCCTACAAAGATGGGAAAATCAATGGAATAGTCAAAGGATATTATGAACAAGGAGTCATTTGGTGGGAAGCTTCTTACAAAAATGATCAACAAGAAGGGGAAATGCGGGGATATTATCGCGATGGAAAACTTGAATACACCACCCCTTATCATCAAGGCAAAAAACAAGGAACAGAAAAATGGTATAACTCAAATGCAACTCTAGAACTTGAGATCCCCTACCAAAATGGAAAAATTGATGGAATTGAAAAATGGTATTGGGACAATGGAAAAATCAAATACCATATTCTCTACACAAATGGAGTCAGAGAAGGAGAGACAAAAACTTATCATTCAACAGGAGAACTTCAGGCAATCATCACCTTCAAAGATGATCAGGCTATCCGTGGAACATGCTCCAACCGACATAAACTTTCAGCCTCTCAACTATCTCAACTCACAGAAGATTTATTTTATATCAATACATTCTGCCCCTAATTCCTCTTTCAAAACCCTTAGAATCTTCCTCACGCTATCGCCTTCTCCATAGAGATTGGGGAGAACTTCAAAAGCTCCTAAAGCTTCAAAAGCTTGGTCTATTGTCCTCTGACCCAACAATTCACATGCCCCACTTTCTACAAGCTCCTTCCACTCGCTCACTTCTCTCAAAACAAGACATTTTTTCTTCGCAAAATATGCCTCTTTTTGCAATCCTCCGCTATCAGTAAAAACATATACACAATGCTTTAAGAGCCAAAGAGTTTGCAAATACCCTTGAGGAGGAAGAAGACAAATAGAAGAAGGAAGAGAAATACAAAACTCTTTAAGTCTTCTTTGAGTACGCGGATGAAGAGGCAAGAGAATCGGGATCTTCTTCCCCACTTCGCCCAATCCCTGCAACAAAACCCTTAATCTCTCCATATCATCTACATTGCTTTGCCGATGAAGCGTGCAAAGAATAAAATCTCTAGGGATCTCCACCCCTTGAGGTTTTTGCGCCCTAAATGAAAAGTGCAAAAAGCTATCCAGCATCACATCTCCGCTAATGAACGCTTTTCCTTTGACATCTTCCCTTAAAAGATTTTCATACGCCCCCAGTGTAGGTGCAAACAAAAGATCTGAAATTTGATCGCTCATGATTCGATTTCGCTCTTCAGGCATTGTAAGATCTCCACTTCTTAGACCTGCTTCGATATGCACAAGCTTCACACCCCTTTCTTTGGCAAAAAGACTTCCAGCAAGGGTCGTTGTTGTATCCCCATAAACAACAACACAATCAAAATTCTCACTTTTAAGCCTTTGATGCATTTGGATAAGCATAGACCCCAACTGCAACAAACTCTCTCTTTCCTTGATCTCAAGAAGGATTTGAGGTTTTCTCATCTCCAATTCCTGAAAAAAAACCTCACTCATTGCAAAATCAAAATGTTGCCCAGTATGCAACAAAATCTCTTCTATTCCATAATCTGCAAGCTTTTTTTGCAAAATCGCATGCTTGATAAATTGGGGTCTAGCGCCAATGATTGTCAGGATTCTCATCCCTACTCCTCATCGCATTTTTGGCATACACCTTTAGCCAATACGCTCTTCACTCTTCCTTTGATAGATGGCATTTGCATATTCTGAAATTCATGACAAACCTCGCAAACAAAATATGCCCCTACGCGATCGGCCAATTCATAAAACCCTTTTCTATTGAGTTCTGTTCGCACCACAATCCCCTCTCGCTCAAAAAGTTCCATATTGCGGTAGAAAGTCGTCTTGTTTGCCTCAAGCAAAAAGGATTCAAAGCTCAAAGGAGTTTTTGAGCGCGCAAGAGTTTGCAATATTTCTACTCTCAACTTACTGATTCCAATATGATGATCTTTGAGAAGCTGATGCACATTCATAAATCTTGGACCTTTTTATTTTTATTTTATCACTACTTATCGATAAACTTTTGATTTGCAACTCAGTTGCATTTGATACAATTCTGGCTTAACTTACAACGCCATAGGATATCTCATGAAAAAAATCAAGTCTCTATTCTTCATACTTTTTGGCTTAGGTGTCTACCTAAATGCCAAACCACTCATCACCGTTAGCATCCCTCCTCAAGCCTACTTTCTCTCCCAAATTGCAGGCACAACGGTTGATATTCACACACTTATTCCTCAAGGAGCCGATCCACATACTTTTGAGTTTAAGCCTCAAATGCTTATTGCGTTGCAAAAAAGTGATTTGTATCTCACAATTGGATTAGAGTTTGAAGAGATTTGGATCCCCAAATTTAAAACTAATCTTGCACATACCCAAATCCTCTCTATCGCACCAAAGCAAGAAGCAGAGTGCTGCCATCACAATCACAATCACAATCACAATCACGACCACGACCACGACCACGACCACGACCACGACCACGACCACGACCACGACCACGACCACGACCACGACCATTCTACCACAGAGCACAAGCACGATCCTCACACTTGGCTTAGCCCAATCTTGGTAAAATCCATTGCGACAAACATCGCTCAAATACTCATTGCCCAATATCCACAGAATGCTTCATTGTATGAAAAAAATCTGCAATCCTTTATCGCTAGAATCGATGCGCTACATCAAAACATTTCAAACAAACTCAAACCACTCAAAAATCGCACCTTCATCACCTACCATCCAGCATGGGGATACTTTGCCAAAGACTATCAACTCCAAGAAATTTCAATCGAATTTGAAGGAAAAGAACCCACTCCACAGATTCTCAAATCCATTTTTAACACCATCAGATCTCACCACATTCAAACTATCTTTGTCCAAAATGGCTTTTCAATCAAAACCGCCTCTGATATCGCAAAAAATACAGGAGCCAAAACTTGGATTACAAATCCTTTGGCCTATGAGTGGGAAAAGGAGCTTTTGCACTTTACTGAAGGACTACTTCAATGATTCAAATCAATGGTTTAAACTTCACCTACGCCAACCAAACTGTGCTTTCAAATATTTCTCTCCAATATGATTGCTCCCAATTTTTAGGAATCATTGGCAACAATGGTGGAGGAAAATCAACGCTTCTAAAGCTTATTTTGGGGTTATTAGATGACCCTTCAGATGCAATCTCTCGCGATCTTCCCATTTCTAAGATTGGCTATGTCCCACAGCACATTGCCAACAATCCCCACTTCCCTATTTGTGTTTTTGATCTTGTTTTGATGGGTCGCACGCGCCCATTTGGCTTTTATACCTCACAAGACAAAAAGCAAGTGCTGAAAATCTTAGAAGAGCTTCATATCGCTCATCTAGCCCACAAAAATTTCAATTCCCTTAGTGGCGGACAAAAGCAAAAAACTCTCATTGCGCGCGCATTGTGTGCAGATTCTCAAATCCTCATTCTTGATGAGCCTACAGCGCACATTGACACACATTCTACTCTAGAGATTTTTTCCCTTTTGTCCAAACTCCACTCACAAGGAAAAGGAATCATCACTGTATGTCATGATCTTGAGCTTTTGCTCTCGCATGCAACACACATCGCTCACCTCCAAACAACCCTTACTTGCTTTGCAATTCCAAAGCAAGAGCAAGAACTCATCAGGGCTTTTGGGTGCAAACATCACATCAAAGGAAATTGCGATGCTTGAATACTATCTCTCTTTGCTTGAGATTCCTTTCATCACCAATGCTCTTTTGGCAATCTTCCCTCTTAGCATTATGTGCGGGATCTTAGGATCTCTTATCATTATCAATCGATTGTCTTATGTTGCCGGAGGGCTTACACATAGTGCTTATGGCGGGATTGGAATAGGGGTTTATTTTGGCCTTCCAATTTTGGTGAGTGCGATGAGTTTTTCGCTAGCAATCGCATTTTTGATGGCCTATCTTATCAAACACCATAAACACGCAAGTGATAATTTTATTGGTGCAATTTGGGCCTTTGGAATGGCTCTAGGAATCATCCTCTTGCAAGCTTCAAATGGCTATCAAGCTGATATGATTGGATATCTCTTTGGCAATATTTTAGTCCTATCAACCACAAACCTTTGGCTTATTTTTGGACTGTCTTTGATGATTTTGGGAATCACTATCATCTTTTTCCCTCAGATTCAAGCTCTGAGCTATGATGAAGATTTTGCCAAAACGCGAGGAATTCACTGCACCAAGATCTTTTATCTAATCGTTTTAATGATTGCCTCTTGTGTTGTTATTAGTATGCAGGCGGTTGGACTAATTCTTATTATTGCACTTCTTAGCATTCCAACTTTTATCGCCCAATCCCTAAGCAAAACACTCAAAGGTATGATCATCCTCTCAAGTCTTTTAAATCTTGTCTTTTGTTTCTTGGGACTCCTAATGAGCTTTGCTTTTAATCTCTCAAGCGGAGCTAGTATCGTCTTGGTTAGCGTTTTTGGCTTTGTTTTATATTTGATATCAAAAAAGATCTTTAGAGATCTTGGATAATGTCTAAGATTTTTGGCTGATTGTTTGCATTATTCAAAACAGATGAAGCCCTATAAGAGGCATTTTTATAGTGCTCAATTTCCTCTTGTGTGAGGGCATTGATCAGATAAGCCATTTTTTGCAATGAAAAATCTTGAGCTATTTTTCCAACTCCATTTTCCTCTATCATATCAGCAACATCTGGATTGGGCGTGCTTACAAGCATCAAAGATGAAGCAATATATTCAAAAACCTTATTAGGAATCGTACACAAAAGATTGTAAGTCTTGGGAGGCATAAAATATAAACCAATATCAAAAGCATTGCCAAAAGGGATAATCTCCTCAAATGCAACAGGAGAGTGAGAAAAGATTTTCTGGCCTTTTTGCTGTCTTTTTTGAATCATCATTTCAATCTTCTTGCGATACTTCTCTTCGCCTCCAACAAAAACACAATGCAACTCAAAGCGTTTTTCCAAAAGATCACTTAACTCAATCACTTTTTCAATACTTCGATTGGGCGAAAGGGATCCATGATAGAGAATCTTGATTGTTGAGCGCACCTCAGAAGGAGGCAAATCATAAAAATAAGGCCATGAAGGATAATAAACTGGGTTGATTTGATATTCTTGGGCATAGCGTTTAACAAAACTTGGAGATACGCTCAAAACACAATCGGCCTGAGGCAAATACATCCGGCACAAGCTTTCATAAAATCTCTTAAAAAGCAGATTCCAACGCTTATTGGATGTAAACCATAGAGGAAAAAACTCTTGGGCATCAAAGATGATTTTTGCTCCTTTCTTATATTTCAAAGCAATGGGAAGCAATGGAAGATCAAAACAAATAATAAAATCAAAATCATATTTCTCAAGAAATGGAACAATTTCAAGACGATTTTTTGTCCAAATCAATCTTTCCCATTTAGAAAACAGAACATCTCGATACAAACACACTTCTTGCCAAAAATGACGCTTTAAATAGCTAGGAAAACTAAAAGTTTGCACCCCTTCAATCTTTTCGCTTCCAATCCCCATCGCAAAAAGTTCAAAATCTCCCCTTAGATTCTCAATCATGCGCCTAGGTCGCGGATTGCTTGCTGGATTAGATGCTGTAAGGATCAGAATCTTTTGCACCCAAACACTCCAAAAAACTCTCAACCCCCATTTCTTCCCTTTTTTGGTTATAACGCTCAAGTCCTCCCATGACTTCATCAATCAAAGCCTGCTTCTCATCTTGCGTCAAGCTAAGCAGATAGCAGGCTTTTTCTCTATAGTCTTCCCTGCTTATTGCCATCGTCTTCCATTCTTTTTGCACAGCTTGCAGATTTTTTGCAAGCACCAAAGAAAGATTGCCTTTTGCAACATATTCAATGCGACTCTCTCCTTGCTCCATTGGAAAACTATCGAGCCAAAAGTCAATAATATGCCCATAAATGGCACTATTGACATAACCACAAAAGTAAAATCTAGACATAAATCCTTCGTATTTATCATTTAAGATTTGTCTTAATTTATTTTGTATCTCTTCGATATTGCCACTTCCGCAAGCCAAATAAATCGTATCTGGAAATTCCTCCATAAGATCAACTATCATTTGCAAATAAGGCAAGCTATCAATCTTTGTCAATCTTCCAATTGTCCCTAAGATTCTTACATCTTGCGGATATTGAGAGCGATATCTAGCAATCATCTCTTGTGGGACATAGGGGTTATAAAACTCACGATCCATAACAACAGGAACTCCCACAAAATCATATCCCTCATGCATCACCCAAACAGAATTCCCGCAGATGTGCGTGATTTTTTGATCAAGATGAGGAATATCATAAACAAAATTTCCATGTGACCAAAAGATCTGTTTGGGCGCACTTCGCACACTTAAAAGAAAATCACTGATTCCATACCCATTATTGGGACTAATCAGCACATCAATGCCATCTTTTTGCATCGCTTTATGGAGCATCAATGCCTTTTGTAAATGAGAATTATAAAATCCTTGAAGATTGCACTCTTTTCCCACATCAACAATCTCAATACCCAATTTTTCATAGCTAGCGATTGCACTCTCAGAATTTTCACTCTTTTCTAGCAAGCTCATCAGATAAATTTTGATTGTATAGCGATCCTTAAAGTTTTCATTGGAAAGCAACTGTTTTAAAAAGCTATATTCAACCTTGTATGGAGAATTTTCAACAATGCGATCTCTTAAGATTCCAATTACTTTTTTATCTTTTCGAGCAGAAGAGACTTGTTTAAGGCCATATGCGCTTCCAAATTCTTCATATCTCTTACAAGCAACCTGATCAATTTCTTGGCAAAAAGTCCTCCACTCTTCCTGAGATGAGTAACTATTGCCACACATATGATAGATAAAAAACTGCATATACAATGCATGATCTAGGTATTCCTCTTGAGGAGATCCAAGATAAAAATAAAACAACTCTTTCCACAATGGATAAAGCTCAAGCCATGATCGATGATTGAAAAAGCTTGCAACATTCCAAAAACAATGCAATTGCCAATTTAAAATTGATCGAGCACGCATTAGAGGCAAAGAAAAATAATATTCACTCTTTAAAATTTCCCCAACGGCATCTAAAAAATCCTCCATCCTAATGCCCATTTTTGGAAAAGCTTGGCGAATAAACTCTGCTGCCTTTCCAACCAAACTAGAATGAATCTGCAGATGACTAATTCCTTGAATATATTTCTTGATAGCCCCCTTAGCACCTCCACTTAGAATCAAACTCAAAACCTCAAGCTCCAAAAGCATAAGATTCTCAACCTCCCCAAGGCCCTCTTGCAAAAAATGCTCTTGTGCAGTTTGAATAAATGGCCCAAATCGCTCATCTTCTTGTGCGATCTCAATAGGAGCAAAAATCAAATAACTTATAAGATAAAAGCTCTCTCCAATATCCCCCTTTTGCAAAACCAAATGAAGGATTTTTTCACGCAAGGTGGCTGCGAGATTTAAATATGCTTCGTGATCTTTGTGATACAAGGTTTCAAAATCCTGTATTTCATAGGAAAACAAAGACTTCAAAAACACATCCAAATCACTCTTATATTGACATTTTTCTAAAACTTCTTGCAATTGCTTAATCACTTCTTTCCACTCCTATCCAATAGCCACATATATCCCAGTCCATGACCCTTTGCATAAAGACTAATTTGTGCGCTCAAATATCCGCCCTCTTCAATAATCTTTGTTATTTTTCCCAGAGGGATATCTGCAAAGAAAATGCCATCCATCCCATTTGTCATCACCTCATCACCAACAGAGATCTTGCTTCCCAATGGGATATAATCGATGACTGCATGATTTTCCTCTCCACGCAAGATTCCAAGCGCCCTAGAATCTCCAATAAACACCCCATAAGAGCATAGAGAATCCCCATTAAGATAACCCACCATACGCCCCTGATCCAATCGCGCAATCCCTGCTACATATCCACCAACAATCAGTCCATAAAACTTATCTGATCTTTGAGCTTCAAAATCCGAAAGCCATACGCGATTATAATTTCCCATTTCTACATAAGAAATAGAGCGAACTGGAAAAATTTGAGTCATAGAAGTAGGAGGAAGGTTATAAAACCCCAAAAGCTGATTTAGCTCGGCTTGTAATTCTAGCTTTTCAATTTTCAGTGCTTCAAGTTTCTGCAACTGCTCCTTAAGATTTGCAATCGTTTCTGCTTGATCAAAATGAGATTGATACACATCCACAATCCACGCCTTAGTATCAAAAAATCCATTTTTGATACCATCGCTCAAGGCAAGCACGCCGTTACGCATTACATGATCAAGCTTAAAAAAAACAAACAGACCTATTAAAAATAAAATAAAAAAGAATAAAGGTTTAGATTTCATCTACTCAAAGCTCAACTGCTCCAAAAGGTCCATTTCTTCAATCGCCTTGCTTGTTCCTTTGGCTACGCACAATAGAGGCTCTTCTGCAACAAAAACAGGAAGCTTAACAAGATCTGAGAGATATTTATCAAGTCCGCGAATCAAGGCTCCACCTCCTGTCAAAACAACTCCATTTTCTACAATATCTCCAGCCAAATCTGGTGGCATTGATTCCAAAACACTCTTGAGTGCATTGCCAATTTCTTTGAGTTGAGATTTGATTGCCTCTCTTACATCTTCACTTGTTAGCTCAATAGTATTGAGCAATCCACTCACCTGATCCTTTCCCTTCACCTGCATTTTAAGTGGTTGATCCAATGAGATTGCTGCACCAATTCCGATTTTGATTTCTTCTCCCGTTCTTTCTCCAATATAGAGATTGTAATTTGCTCTGACATATTCTACGATTGCCGTATCTAGCTTATCTCCAGCTACTCTCAAAGATTTTGCAATGACAAGCCCGCCCAAAGAAATCACTCCAATCTCTGTTGTCCCCCCTCCAATATCTACTACCAAACTCCCCTTAGGATCTCTTACGGGAAGTCCTGCACCAATAGCTGCAGCCATTGGCTCTTCGATCAAAAATACCTCTCTTGCGCCCGCACTCATTGCAGATTCTCTTACAGCCTTTCTTTCCACTCCAGTTAAGCCATAAGGGACACATACCATAATCCTTGGACGCATAAGAGATTTACGCTTATGGGCTTTTTCGACAAAATAGCGAATCATCTTCTCTGTCATATCAAAATCAGCAATCACTCCATCTTTCATCGGACGAATTGCATAAATGCTTCCTGGCGTTTTGCCCACCATGTCTTTTGCATCTGTTCCCACAGCTAGCAACTTCCCTCTAGTTCCATAACGATCGTTTTGCACAGCAATAATTGATGGTTCATTAATAATAATACCCTGCCCTCTCACCGATACAACAGTATTGGCAGTCCCCAAATCTATAGCAATATCATGGGAAAAAATCCCTATAAAACGATCTAAAATCATCTTTTCTCCTTCAAATCCCTTGTTTTTTCTTCAGCCTCTTGCTTAGAAATTGTTTCAAATAATGTTTTCATTTCACCTACAGGACAAGGTTTTAGTCCTCCCTCAATTACGTGGTGACGCCCGACAACATACCCCATATTTTGATGATTTTCTGGCAACTCAAACATCACAGGATTCAAAACCTCTTCAAGAATGTTTCTCAATCCTCTAGCACCTGTTTTTCTTTCAAGCGCAAGTTTTGCAATCTCTTGCAATGCCCCATCTGTGAAATTTAACTTCACCCCATCCAAATCAAAAAGTTTTTGATACTGCTTAATCAATGCATTCTTAGGTCGAGACAAAATTTGAACCATTGCATCTTGTGAAATCTCATCTAATGTCGCAATCACAGGCAAACGACCAATCAACTCTGGAATCAAGCCATAGCTCACCAAATCATCAGGCTCTACCTCAGAAAGCAAATTTTCATCTTCCTCTTTGTGTTCTTGATTAAACCCCAATGTCTTGCCACTTCTGCGACGCTTAATGATTTCTTCTAAACCATCAAATGCCCCTCCACACAAAAACAAAATATTGCTAGTATCAATTTGAATAAATTCTTGTTGAGGATGTTTTCTGCCTCCCTTTGGAGGAACATTTACAACACTTCCCTCAATGATTTTAAGCAATGCTTGTTGAACACCTTCTCCAGATACATCTCGCGTAATAGATCGATTCTCAGAAAGTCTTGAAATCTTATCAATCTCATCAATAAACACAATTCCCCTTTGTGCCTTTTCAACATCACCATCTGAGGCTTGAAGCAAACGCGTTAAGATATTTTCGACGTCTTCTCCCACATATCCAGCCTCTGTCAAACTTGTTGCATCACAAATTGCGATTGGAACCCCCAAGGTTTTTGCTAGAGTTTGTGCCATCAATGTTTTTCCACTTCCTGTTGGACCAATAAACAAAATATTGGACTTACTTACTTCAACATCTTGATAATCCCCCTCATAATCATTTTGGCAGATACGCTTATAGTGATTATAGACTGCAACACTCAAAACTTTTTTGGCATTTTCTTGTCCAATCACATATTCATCCAATGCCATTTTGATCTCACTTGGAATGGGCAATGCACCAAAATCCTCAAGAGTTTCTGAACTCTCTGCTTGAGCATTTAGAATCTGATTGATCGCTGAAATACAACTTACGCAAATACATGCATCTTGATGCGAAATCTCCTCATCGCTTAAAATAATCGATTCGCGTGGATATGATTTTCCGCAAAAACTACACTGATAAATAGAGGGTTTATTCACTGATTTTTCCTTTCTTGAGTGGAATTCCTCGTGTTGAGTCTAAAATAAATTGACAAATTTTTGCCAAAGTAGGCTGATGCGCACATCTTTGTAGCTCTTCTTTTGCCAAGTCCTTAAGAGGAGCAGTGCGAGAAAACAAGCGTCTATAAAGCGATGAGATTTCATCAATCAAAGCAGAATCAAATAATTTTCTCATCCTATGCTTATTGAGTCCACGAATCACTGCACGATTCCCTTCAAGCATGCAATAAGGTGGAGCATCTTGACTGAGAGCAGATGCACCCGCAATCATTGCGCCATCACCAATCTTGACAAACTGATGCACAGGTGTCAATCCACCAATATTGACATAATCCCCCATCTCAATATGCCCAGCCAAAGTTGCATTATTGGCCAAGATACAATGATTGCCAATCAAGCAATCATGCGCAACATGAACATAGGCCATCAAAAGATTATGATTTCCTATGATTGTTTTTCCTCCTCCCCCTTCTGTCCCAGGATTAAGGGTTGTAAATTCTCGAATCAAATTAAAATCCCCAATGATAAGCTCTGATTTTTCTCCAGAGTATTTAAGATCTTGTGGGGGAACCCCTACTGCTGCTCCTGTAAAAATTTTGTTATGCTTTCCAATTTTTGTATATCCCTTGATCGTGACATGGTTATAAATAATACTTCCCTCTCCAATCTCAACATTTTCACCAATCACGCAAAAATCTCCAATCTCAACATTTTCACCAATCACGGCCCCCTCTGAAATCACGGCAGTTTTAGCGATTTTTGCACTTGAAGAAATTTTCATTTTAGTCCTCCGCGTCTGCGACCATCGCCTTAAGCTCGGCTTCAGCAACAAGTTTTTCATCTACATATGCATAAGCCTGCAATTGCCAAATGGCTCCTTTTTGCTTAATAACCTCAACTCTGTATTCAAGGCGATCTCCAGGAACAACAGGGATTCTAAATTTCACCCTATCAATTGTCATAAAATAAACAATTTTCCCCTCAGCCAAAGAAAAATCATCCCCAAACATACTCATAAAAGCAAGAATGCCACCTGCTTGAGCCATTCCCTCTACAATCATCACTCCAGGATAGATTGGCTTTTGAGGAAAATGACCCAAAAAAACCTCCTCATTAATCGTGACATTTTTATATGCCCTAATCCTTTGATGAACCTCAAGATCAAGCACCCGATCTACAAGCAACATCGGATAGCGATGAGGCAAAATTTTCTTAATCATATTCACATCTAGCATATCAAACCTTTTGATTTTAGAATCTCTACCATAATATAAAAGCGAATTATTCTACCAAAACTCTATAGTTCTACAATCTCAAAGACTTTTTCTTCCTGAAATAGGCTTAAGATATTTAAGCGCAAGTCTTGGGAGTTTTGATCCTCTATCACAACAATCGGACATACACTGCAATGTCCTGCAACCTTAGCGCGCAATGCAAGCTCTTCCTCATATGTCATTGGATTTTTCAATAGCTCTCCAAGACTTGAATAGTTCTTTCCTGTCAGCTCATTAAAGGCCTTGAGATCTAAAAACAACGAATCATCTCTTTTGCTAAAACCAATCTTTCCCTGTTTTAGAGTTTGCCTCAAGTCTTTTGGACACTCCCAAATCAAAGACCCTAATCGTATGTTTTTTTTAGAAGATGAAGAGACTAGGATATGACAAGGCAATGTTTGAGCAAAACATTCTAAGCGAGCATTTAAGCATCGCCAAACTACCTGCGTCTTCTGCGTAAGTAAATATCTCTGATCTTGCTCCTCAAATTGATTGCGTTTTGAAAAAATCATATTGCGATGCTCAATGCTTCCTGGCATGATCTGACGATTGAGAGGAGTGATAAACTCCAAAGGAAATCGATTTTGTTTTTCTCTTTGCTGCTTTAAGGCAAACTTACAGCCACAATAGTTTTGTCGATAAAGATTATCTTTCTTACTTAGCTCATTTTGTTTTTGCGTTCCTCCACCACTTCGCACATCAATTTTGACAAAGTCTAGTCCAAAATCTTGGGCGATTTTATCTCCTTGAGCAAAAAGCACCTGTTGTGTTTTCATAGGACTTGAAAGAAGTGTTGTTGTAAATCTTCTCACTCCAAGATCCTTTGCCAACTTTGCTGTTTCCAAAAGCCGAACATCAAAACAAACCGAGCATCTCTCTCCCTTTTCTGGCTCATCCTCAAGTCCCCTGACTTGACATGTCCACTCTTGATCATCATATTTCCCCTCATGCAATCTTATGCCAAGCATTTCGCAACTTCGCCTCACATCCAAAAGCCTCAAATCGTGCTCTGCTTTGGGGTGAATATTGGGATTATAAAAAAATCCAACCAACTCTTCTTGTGGATAAGCTTTTTGAAGCTCTTGCAAGAAGTAATGACTATCTACACTGCAACAAATATGAACCAACATAACGCATCCTTATTTAATGTTTTTCAAGAAGAACCATCCACCTATGCATACCACGCCAACCAAAAAAACAAGCAAAATCACATCAAGAAAACTCATTTTCTCTCCTTTGTTTCACATGAAACATATTTGAATTTTTTCTCTTTTTCTCTAAGCTGTCCGCATGCAGCACTAATATCAATACCCTTAGATTCTCTGATCGTGCAAAGCAATCCCTTATTGACCAAGAAATCAGCAAACCTTTTAACATCTTGGATATGCGGACGCTCAAATTCACTTTCCTCATGAGGATTAAACAAAATCAGATTAACCTTGGCCTTGATTCCATTAAGAAGCTTCAATAAAGCCTTTGCGCTCCCCAAGTCATCATTAAGTCCCTTAATCACAAGATATTCAAACATAACGCGCTTCCTTGCATCTACAGGAAACTCTCTTACGGCCTCAAGCACTTTTTCTATATTGTATGCCTTATTCATGGGGATCAATTTACTTCTTAACTCATCATTGACAGCATGCAAAGAAATTGCCAGCTGCACACCCAAATCAAGCTCTCCAAGCTTTTTGATCTTAGGAGCAATTCCGCTTGTAGAAATTGTCTGTCTTCGTGTCGAAATAGACAACCCGTTTAACTCAGAGAGAATCTGGATCGCTTTTGTTACCTCATCAAAATTATCAAGAGGTTCTCCCATACCCATATAAACGATATTGACACGCTTCTCTGGAGCAAGCCCATTATCCTCCTTAAGTCGCACCACCTGCTCCACAATTTCACCCGCACTTAGATTCCTCACAAATCCACCCTTGGCTGTGGAGCAAAATGCACACCCCACCTTGCATCCCACTTGAGAAGAAAGGCAAAAAGTATATTTTTCTCCCTCGATGATTTTGCCTTCTTCATTGATTTTCTTATCTCGCATTTTAATAAACACGCTTTCAAAGCTCAAACCATCTTGAGTCCGAAACAAATACTTTCTTGTCCCATCTTGACTTGTTTCCACCTCAATAATGGACAAATTATTGGCAGAAAACTTTTCACTTAATTCTTGTTGCAAAGTTTTAGGAAGATTTGGCATCTTTTCAAATTCATGGATATATTTCACATAAAGCCAATGATAGATTTGCTTAGCTCTAAAACTAGGCTTGAAAATTTCCTCCAATTCCTTGAGGGTATAGTCATAGATATTTTTTTTCATTTGAAACGCACTTTAATATGGGATTTTGAATCGAGGGGGGATTGTAGCAAAATGTTTGTTATATCCCTAGTTCTTGCTTAACTTGCTCCAAAGTTAAAGTTTTGCCCCTCTATTTTTCTCTTTTTGCTTTTTTATAAGCCCCTTCATCACTTTTGCTCCAATGTGTATCTTTGTTTGCTCTGCTTTGATGTTTGCTTTGAATCTTCATAAGCGTTTTTCCTCTTTATTTTTTGTGTATTTTAGTATGTTTCCCCCAAAGAAAAAGGTTTATCCCCTCCCCCGCTCCCCTTAACCCAAAAAGAAAGTGTCGCCCCTTTCTTTTTGCAAATAAGGGGAGAGCCTCGCTAATCTTGGGCTTATTCATTTTTTAAGCTATTTTTAAGAGGAGGGCATGATATCATTTTTGTTCTCAATAATAAAAAACCACCATAGAAAAAGGAGAAAAAATGAGAGTAAAAACACTACTTCTTGTCGCTTTATTGGCTTCTAATTTATCTGCCCTCCCCTCACAATGCTATGACGCTATGTCTGGAAGTTATGATCTGCAAACAGACGAAGAAAAACCCTTGAAAAGGGATAAACTCAAATTATATTTCAAACAAGAAGGGAAAGATTTTTTAGTTTCCGGTAATCAACACAATTGGAATCCACTTGTGATGATTGCAAACAATGAAGAAAATGCTCAATTTCTTGAACCTATTAGTGCTGGTGTTGTTCTCTATACCTATCACAAAAGAATTAAAAAAAATGGTGATTCAAAAAAGTTATAGCTATCCATTAGTTGGCTCAATGATTATTACAGCTGTTTTGAATAAGTGCATTGAATAGGAGATAAAATGGAAAGATTTTCACTATATGAAAAAGATAATGTTTTAAGGACAATTTGTGAATACCTAAAAACAACAAATATTGAAACTCAATATTTTGATAGTTATTTTGAATTTCTTGATTTTTTTCACAATATTGGAGTTTTTGACTATCATTTTTTTACTATTGGTGCTTACTTGATTTATGGTTGGATGCCAACAATTCCAAATATAAGCATTACCCAAGAAGCAATCAACACCCTAAACAAAGCAAAACAAGAAGAGCCATTAAATTACTCTGATTATTTTTACCTTGTAAAAAGTGTCAATAATTCAATCGTTGGAGCTTCAAAGATTCTGCATTTTGTGAATCCAAAGGAATATCCAATATTTGATAGTCGTATCAAGAGCTTTTTTGCAAAAAACTTTCTTATTGAGGACATTTACAAAAAGACTTACAATGATAAGAAAAAAGAAATCAATCAATATCTTATCTATAAGACACTTTGTGAAGAAATTATTGAAATGGATCCTTTTCAAAAAATCTTTAATGCCGTTTCAAATGCCTATCCAATCACAGCAAAATTTACAAAAATGAGAATGCTAGAAAATCTATTTTTTAGTTTCGACAAGAACTCAAAATAATCTCGCCTTGGGCTAATGAAATTTTTGGGGAATAGACAAGGCAGGAGTGCCTTGTCCCACTAAAATGAATAAGCCCAAGATTGGCGAGGCTCTCCCCTTATTTGCAAAAAGAAAGGAGTGACACTTTCTTTTTGCAAATAAGGGGAGCGGGGAGGGAATAAACCTTTTTCTTTGGGGAACAATGCTTTGGGAGAAACTTTTTAGAAAAAACTCTCAGGAAAAATTCTTTGAGAAATTCTTAGGGAAACAAACCTTTAAAAACAAATTTTAGAGAAAATCCAAAAGAATATGCCAGAGAAATCGACCAAAACAACTCCTCTAAAAACCAATATTTGCAATCACCCCTCTCAATCTCCCCATCACATCTCTCCTATTCCCCACAAACTCCTGATGAGCATTCTCGCCACAATAATTACTCACACAAAACACCCCAATAGCAGGGATCTCAAAAGCATTTGCCACGCTTAGCACAGAAAAAAACTCCATATTCTCTAGCAAGATTCCCCTCTCTTTCATTCTATAAGCATGTTGAATATCTGTCGTGATATAGTTACTTGAATTGACTACAGCCTCTTGCAATCCAAGAGATTTGATTCTCTGAATTGTTTCATGTGAAACATCTTTTAAGGTGCAAATACGATTTTTAATTGGAGTATAACCCCCTCCAAGCAAAGCACTAGATTCAATCTGAGTAGCATGATCGCCAATCCAAAGCTCAAGCAATGGGAGTCCCAAATCATAACTCCCAGCACTTCCTACAAAAATCAAACAATCAGGCTTTTTCTCCAAACAAAGCCGAGTAAGATAAATTGAGCTTTGAATCAATCCAACACCAATCTTTTGAGCAAACTCAAACTCTTCACCATTCCCAGCACATACAAACATACTTTTCTCCAAATCCTTACAAAAAAACGATACAATCCAAGATAAAAGGATTATATAAGGCGTGAATTATAAAGCAAAAAAGAAATTTGGTCAGAATTTCCTCAAAGATCAAGGATATCTCAACCAAATCATCGAAGCGATTCCCCTCACACAATCACAATTGATTGAAATCGGGATTGGCTTGGGTGATCTGACAGATAGGCTACTCAAAGTCCACAATTTGATAGCTTATGAAGTTGATAGGGACTTATGTTCTTTGCTTAGCGATAGACACCAAAAAACGATAGAAGATCAGCAACTAAAACTCATTTGTTGCGATGTAATGGAGCTTAAAAGTCAAATAGCTTGGCTACATCCAACTTCATATTTTTTGGTTTCAAATCTTCCTTATTATATTGCAACGCATATTGTTCTGCGATTATTGAGAGATTGCGTATGTGAAGGTTTTGTCGTAATGACACAAAAAGAAGTAGCGCAGAAATTTTGTGCCAATGTTATGGAAAAGGAATTCTGTGCTTTGAGTGTTATTGCTCAAAGTGTTGGAAATATTGAGCTTTTATTTGAAGTTCCGCCTTTTGCCTTTGAACCTGCTCCAAAGGTAACTTCGGCTGTTTTTAAGGTTACAAAAGCCAAACATCATCCAACACTGGAGGAATTAGAAAGATTGGAAAATCTTCTTAAAATTTCTTTTTCTTCTCCTCGCAAAAAACTAGCAAAGAATCTCCTACAAGTCTATCCAAAGCAAAACATCTATAAGGCATTTCTTGCTTTAAATCTTGAGGAAAATATAAGACCTCACGAAGTCTCAACTTCGCTTTATCACCAACTTTTGAATTTTTTATAAGAGGTTGAAATAATGGAAAAAACAGAAAATCTTGAAAAAAAGCGACATTTTTCGCGAAATCAAAACAATAAACATCAAGGAAAAACAACACCAAATGAAAAAGGACAAGAGAGAAGAAATCAAAATTCCTCAACTCAAGGCCATCCATCCAATGCAAATTCTTCCAAAAAACCAAGAAGATGGTCTGGAAAAAATCCCAATACGCACTCATCTAAAAAACAAGAAAATGTTTCTACAAATGGTGTAAGTGAAATTGCAAACGTCAATGAAAAAGGGAATCTTCACCTCCACAGAGAACTCCGAAAAAGCGTGGATTCCAACACAAAGATACAAAAAAATAGTCTCAACCCTCACTATAAACTCAATCTCAACTCCAAAGCCAAAGTAAGAATTACTCCTCTTGGAGGGCTTGGAGAAATTGGGGGAAATATGACTGTTATTGAAACAGAAAAGTCAGCAATTGTGATTGATGTAGGGATGAGCTTTCCTGATGAAACAATGCCTGGTGTCGATATTCTTGTCCCCGATTTCAGCTATCTTCAAGCAATCAAAGATAAAATCCAAGCCGTCATCATCACACATGCCCACGAAGACCATATTGGAGCGGTGCCCTATCTTTATAAGCAAATGCAATTTCCTCTATATGGGACACCTCTCCCTCTTGGTATGATTAGCGCCAAATTTGATGAGCATGGCCTCAAGAAATACCGCTCCCTCTTTAGAAGCGTCGAAAAACGCAAGCCTATCAAAATTGGAGATTTTGAGATTGAATGGATTCATATCACCCACTCAGTCATTGATGCCTCAGCCCTTGCTATTCGAACAGAAGCAGGTGTCATTCTTCATACTGGAGACTTCAAAATAGACCACACTCCAATTGATGGACTCCCAACAGATTTGCATCGCTTAGCTCATTATGGCGAAGAAGGAGTTATGGTTTTGCTAAGCGATAGCACAAATTCTCACAAAAGTGGTGTTACCCCCAGTGAAGCAATCGTTGGACCAACCTTTGATCAACTTTTTAAAAGCGCAGAAGGTCGCGTCATTATGAGCACCTTTAGTTCCAACATTCATCGAGTTTATCAAGCGATCAATTTTGGAATCAAATACAAAAGAAAAGTGGCTGTTATCGGAAGATCAATGGAGAAAAATCTCGAAATTGCAAGAGAATTGGGCTATATCAATCTTCCCCAAGGAATCTTTATCGAAGCTCATGAGGTAGAAAAATATCCAGATGAAGAAGTCCTTATTGTCACTACAGGTTCTCAGGGTGAAACTATGAGTGCACTCTATCGAATGGCAACAGATGAGCATCGCCATATCAAAATCAAACCCACAGATCTCATTATTATTTCTGCCAAAGCAATTCCAGGAAATGAGGGATCAGTATCTGCTGTTATCAATCACCTGCAAAAAAGTGGGGCAAGAGTTGCCTACCAAGATTTTAGCGAGATTCATGTAAGCGGGCATGCCGCACAAGAAGAGCAAAAACTAATGCTTAGGCTTATTAAACCCAAATTCTTCCTTCCTGTGCATGGAGAATACAATCACATTGCTAAGCACAAAGACACAGCAATCAAATGTGGCGTGCCAGAGCGCAATATCTATCTTATGGAAGATGGGGACCAAGTTGAGGTCAATCCAAACTATATGCGAAAAGTGCGTTCTGTCAAAACAGGAAAAACCTTTATTGACAATCAAGCCGATAGAGTCATTGATTACAACATTGTTGTGGATCGTCAAAATCTATCCAATGATGGCACTCTTTCAATTAGTGCCAGAATCGATAAGAAAAAACTTGATTTCTGCGATGAGGTTCGAGTCACTAGTTTTGGTCTAATTAGCGCAAAAGAGGAGAAACATCTTGCAAAGGAAATCCAAGAAACTCTTCTTTTGATGATAAAGGCGTTCAAAAAAGACATCACGCCCAAAAATCTTGAAACAGAAGCAAGAAATATTCTTAAGAAATTTTTATTCAAAAAATATAAAAAATATCCTCTTATGGCAATTAACTTTTTTGTGGATTAAGTGCAATGTTAGAGACTGTAAAAGAGGTTTTAAAACAAGAAGCGCAAGCTTTGCTTGATGCTTCTTTGGATGAATATCAACTCCAATGCATCATAGATTGCATTCTTCATACCCAAGGAAAATTAGTCATTATGGGCGTAGGGAAAAGTGGTCTCATTGGAGCAAAAATCGCAGCAACACTTGCAAGCACCGGCACACCAAGCTTCTTTGTTCACCCTACTGAAGCTTTGCATGGGGATTTGGGAATGATTGAATCTAAAGATTCTGTTTTGGCAATTAGCTACAGCGGAGAAAGCGATGAGCTCAAAGTCGTCCTCCCTCACATCAAAGCCAAAGGATGCAAAATCATCACCATGACAAAAAATCCTACAAGCTCAATTTCCAAGCTCGGAGATTTTTTTCTAAGCATTGCTATAGAAAGGGAGGCCTGCCCGCTCAATGTTGCACCCACCACTTCTACAACACTCACTCTTGCACTGGGGGATGCTCTAGCTGTATGCCTTATGAAAAAGCGCAATTTTACACATCAAGATTTTGCAACATTTCACCCTGGAGGAAGTTTGGGGAAACGCTTATTTGTCAAGGTTAAAGATCTAATGCAAACAAACAACCTTCCTATCATCTCTCCTCAAACCCCACTCAAAGAAGCAATTGTTGTAATGAGCGAGGCACGATTGGGTAGTGCTCTAATCGTTCAAGATCACACTTTGATTGCTGTTTTGAGCGATGGAGATCTTAGAAGAGCAATGATGCAGGAAGATTTTGATCTTCATACTCCTGCCTTGCATTTTGCATCCAAAACACCCAAGGTATGCCAAAATCCAAATCTTCTCGCCTATGAGGCGCTAAAAATTATGGAAGCATGTAAGATCCAAGTTCTTGCTATTGTTGATGAGCAATACTCAATTATAGGAATCTTGCACTTGCACACCCTCATTGAAGCGGGGATTAAATAAAGTCCCTCTTCTTTTATCTCTCTTGCGTTTCTTGCAACACTTTAATTCTTTGCGCAAGTCTTAGACTAATAGATTGTATAGCTTTTTTAAAAGATGCAACATAATGCTCTGAGGGCTCTTTCTCTTCAATAAATCCACTTTCCAAAACTCTAAATTCCTTGAGGTCCAAAAACTCATAAAATAACCCCAAATGCACAAAATCCTCATTTGCTTCTTGAGAAATCTCAAAATTCAAGATTTCCAATTTAAGCAAGTAATCATTTTTGATTCCACCAAATGGAGGAAGGGAAACCTTGATGCATTGTGCATTAAACTGCTCAATGATTGCTTTCTTAAAAAGATTCTTAGGAGTATCAATCCAGGCCATTTTGGGAACTTTGACCACTTCACCACTGCTTTTTTTCATCATCAAGCTTTGATCCTCATAAATATTGAGTGATCGAATCTCTGCAATCCCTACATAATATGGCGATGCTTGACACTTTTGACTTTTGTTTAGGTTCAAATCCAAATCAAAGTAGCTCACTTCGGGCAATGGTGTTTTTAGACTAAAACATCCGCTCAACATCATTCCAAGAAGAAAAATCAAATAGTGCTTTTTCATTTTTTTGCTCCTTGTTGTCTTTGTCCAAAAATTGCCTCATAGGGGCTTTTTTCCAATCGATCCAACAAAAGATTGGCTTTTGAAAAGAATCGGTTCATCTCACTTAGACTATTTTCCACCCCTAGCATTGTTGGAGCAATAATTGAGCGGACATTATAATCTCCACGCTGAAGACTTGCATTGATATTGGATATCGCTTCATTTGCTGTAATGCTTAAAGTATTGATATTTTTTCTTGTTTCTTCCAGGTTGTGCAAAAGCACCTTAAGTGAGAGAATGATTTCTTGGATATTTTTACCATTCTCATCTGCAAACATTGATTTGATTTCAGCAATAATCTCTCTTGCATCGCCTCCACTTTTATCTATATTTTCAAGCAATTTCCCCATAAAGCCTTTTTGATAGCATAGCTCTGCTCCATCTTGCAAAATCTCTCCAGATCCCTGCTCAAGGTGCAAAAAATTTCCTCCAGCCAAACCTTGACTTTCAACGCTCACACAAGCATTTTGGTATAACTTCAAAGCAGAATCAATTAGCATTTTAATCTCAATCAGATTCATATCCCCCTTTTTAAATCCGATTGATTGCACTTTTCCAACCAAAATCCCTTTATAGCGAATACCCGTCCCTTCACTTACTCCGGATAATCCCTCACTTGAATAAGCCACATAAGACTGATACTTCGTCTTATCCAAGTTTTCACCACTCATCCAAAGAATAAAACCAACCATTGCAATCACAACAAACAAAAACAATCCACCAATATAGGTGAAATTTACATTTTTTTCCATATTCTTCTTCCTCTCTTGCACTCAAACAATTCACCAGCACTATTTATCTCACTCATCGAGGCAAGAGTGCCATCAAATACAATTTTTTGCTGCTCCAATACAATAAAACGATCCATACAATCCCTGACAGAATCCAAATCGTGCGTCACCATTACAATGGTAATTCCAAGCAATTCTCTTAATTTTAAAATAAGTTCATCAAATTTTTCGCTACTTGCTGGATCAAGTCCACTTGTTGGCTCATCCAAAAATAAAATCTCTGGACTTAAAGATAGGGCTCTAGCTAAAGCTACGCGTTTTTTCATCCCTCCACTCAACTCATAAGGATAGAGCGAACAAACATGAGGAGGCAATCCCACCAACGAAAGCCACATTTTTGAATTTTCATCAATAATCTTTTTGGGATAATCAGAATACTCACTCAATAAAATCCCCACATTTTCCAAAACACTCATTGAGCTAAATAAAGCACCAAATTGAAACAATACGCCACATCGCCTCAATAGACGTTCTTGCTTGGGGATTGACAAAAGGGCAACATTTTCATCAAAGATAAAAACTTCTCCCCCCTTAATAGGATTGAGAAATAAAAGTGTGCGTAACAATGTGCTTTTTCCACTTCCACTTCCGCCCAAGATTCCAAAAATCTCTCCACGGCCCACTTCAAAACTAATATCATCATGGATGATGCGTTGGCCAAATTGTGTGATGAGATGACTGACCTTGATGATTGTATTCACACATTCAACCTTGTAAAAATAATTGAAAAAATCGCATTCACAACGATAATCCAAAATAGAGCATTCACAACACTAATAGTTGTATATTTCCCCACAGATTGCGTATCTCCAATAATCTGAAATCCCCTATAACAACCAACAAGAGCAATCACTCCTCCAAAAAATGGAGATTTAATCACTCCCACCCATAAATGAGAAAGATCTACATATTCATAAAATCGTTCAATATACTGAGAAAAAGCAATGCCTGTTTGTATCTTAATCACCAGAGCACTTGCAAACAATGAGGCAATATCAGCCAAAAACACAAGCAAGGGCATTGCAATCACAAGAGCCAAAAACCTTGGAATCACAACAAAACGATACCAATCAAATCCCATAATTTTCATTGCATCAAGCTCTTCTGTGATACGCATAACCCCAATTTGAGCAGCAAAAGAAGAGGCACTTCTTCCTGCGATCACAAGCGCCAAGATAAAAGGACCCATCTCCCTTAAAGCAAGCTTTGCCATTGTCTCAACACTTGCAAGAGGAACACCCATTTTTTGAAGCTGAATCACCCCCTGCAAACTAATCGCCGCACTCACAATTGCACAAGTTGAAAGCCCTACAGGAAGAGCTTTGAAGCCAGAATTATTGATATGAAAAAGCAATGAAGAAAAGCGCAAAAGAGTAGGTTGGAGCAGCGTGCGAAAAAGATTAAAAACAAAAAGTCCAAAAAAATGACAAAAATCAATCAATCCTTCCCACAAGCCATACACCCAACATCCAAGCGAATATAAAACGGTTTGCTTTTGTTGTTTGGCAATAAAGCCTTCACGATGCACAATGAGCTTAAAAATCTCTTCATATTCTTGGCGTGCATGCAAAAGCTCATAAGAAAGACCTCTTTTTTTAAGCACCTCATCTAGATAAATTGCAAATGAAAAATCAAGCTTTTCTAGTTTTGAACAATCTAGCCAAATTTTATCAACCCCCTCCATAGTGGGAATCTGTTTGCGCGCTTGGAAATCACACACACCTTCTAAAAACAAAGTCTGACTGCTTGCCTGAAAAGTCATTATTCAACCGTGACGCTTTTAGCCAAATTTCTTGGCATATCCACATCGCTTCCTACGCGTACAGCTACCTCAAGGGCAAACAACTGCAAGGCAACCATCATCGAAAAGAACTCCTCCATATAATGAGAGCAGGGTGAAATATAAAGCATATCATCTGCCCCATCAAATTCCTTTGCACTAAGAGCACAAATCGTCGCATCTCTTGCACTAAGCTCTTCAACATTGCTTTTAATCTTTTCATAAAGCAAATGTTCAGGCATCAAAGCTACCGTAAAAAGCTCAGAATCTGCCAAAGCAATAGGCCCATGCTTCATCTCTCCGCTGGGATATCCCTCTGCATGCAAATAACTAATCTCTTTTAGCTTAAGGGCCGATTCTAGGGCAAGGGGATAAAACACATCGCGACCAATAAAGAAAAATCCATGTCCATGCAAATACCTCTTTGAAAGCCTTTTGATTCTGTCGTGAAGCTTGTGAGAAACTTCTGTTTTTTTGGCACTCTCTACCATCACCTTGATCAATGTCTCTGCCTCGCTAGGAGCCAAAACACCTCTTCTTTGCCCCAAAAAAACACTCAAAAGCCACAACACCATCACCTGTGTCGCAAATGCCTTGGTTGAAGCAACTCCCTTTTCAATCCCTGCACGCGTCAAAAGCACCTCATCACACTCTCTTACAATCGAACTGTTATCTACATTACAAATTGCTAGAGTTTTGTTTCCAAATGTCTTGACATACTTAACCGCTTCAAGCGTGTCAAGCGTCTCTCCGCTCTGCGAAATTGCCACAAAAAGCTCATTTTTCTTCAAAATAGGATTGGCATAACGAAATTCACTTGCAATCACAACATTTGTTTTGATCTTCCCATAACGCTCCAAAAGGTATTTGCCAACCATTCCAGCATGATAGCTTGTCCCGCAAGCACAAATTGTAATCTCTTCAATCTCATCACAAAACTGCCCATCACGAAAGTCAAAGATCACCTTCCCCTCATTGGTCCTTCCCATCATTGATTCAAGCAAAACTGTGTGTTGCTCATAAATCTCTTTTTCCATAAAAAATCTAAATCCGTCTTTTTGGGCATATCCCTTATCTTGGTTAAGCTTTACAACCAAATCCAAACTCTCAAAGCCGTTTAAATCCATATAGCCCACACTTTGATCTTCAAGATAACTCACATCTGTTGCCAATCCAATCAAAGGGGCATCACTGCTAGCAAAAAATATCCCATCCTCACCCTTGCCAATAATCAAAGGAGAGGCGTTCTTGGCATAAAAAATCTTTTCGGGTTCTTTTTGTGTGATCAACAAAATTGCATAAGCACCCCTTAATTCTGCGATTGTTTGCTTGAAAGCTTCAAAAGTATCTGTAAAAGTTTTGAGCTTTTCCTCAAAAAGATGCACAATCACTTCCGTGTCAGTCTGAGATACAAAATGATGTCCTTTTTTTTCAAGACATTCTTTGATTTCTCGATGATTCTCAATAATCCCATTATGCACAACATTGCTAAAATCTGCAAAATGAGGGTGGGCATTGGCCTCTGTTGGCTTTCCATGTGTTGCCCAACGCGTATGACCAATGGCAACACCAAACCCACTAGATGCAAAAGTCTCACACTTTTTTTCTAGATTAACAAGCTTGCCAACAGCCTTAAAAGTATGCAGTTGCCCTTGGCTCAATACAGAAATTCCAGCACTATCATATCCACGATACTCAAGCTCTCTCAATCCCCCAATAATCAACTTCTTCTTCTCGAGGTTTCCGATATAGCCGACAATTCCGCACATACTAACCCTTTTGATTTGAATCTAAAATTGTAAATTTTACCCTAAGCATTATTTTTTTTTCAAATAAGATTCAGTGTCCAAAAACAAGAGAGGATTCTGTTTGAAAAAGTTTTAATTCATCTTGAATAAAATTTTCAAATCTCAATTCTCCTAGTGTTCAAAGTCCAAATACCCAAACAAAGGAAAAAAGTGAACTCTCAAAACTCCATCGGCTTGCTTTGTATGCTTTTGGCAAGCATCTTTTTCTCTCTTATGAATGCTTGCATCAAGATTTTAAGCCTCCATCTTAGCATTACGCAATGCATGCTTTTTCGATCAATACTAATGAGCATTTTCATCCTGTCTTTGCTTTTATTGAAACCGATACAAAAAACGCATACAAAAGGAGGATATGGACCTTTATTGATTCGAAGTGTTTTTGGCGCAGGATCGATGCTTTTGTTCTTTTATAATATTTCTACCATCTCTTTAGGAACAGCATCTACCTTTGCCCAGACTGTCCCGCTTTATGCTGTCTTTTTTTCTTATTTTTTTCTCAAAGAATCACTGCACCCCATTGTCTTTATCGCCACATTTATCGGATTTGCAGGGATTATTTTGATCTGCAATCCTGATTCTCAAATCCCCCTACCCAACATCATCATTGGGTTACTCAGCGGAATCACTGCAGCAATGGCTCTAGTAAGCGTAAGAGCATGCAGGCAATTTTTTGATGATAGGGTTATTATTTTGAGTTTTGGGATTATTGCAACACTTATGAGTTTAGGGGGGATTATTCTCCATCGCGCTCTTAGTTTTGATTTTCTTGCTTGGAATGAGATACCAAACAATATGTGGGTTTATATCATAGCAATGGGTATCACAGGTACATTGGGTCAGTACTTCATGACCAAAGCCTTTATGTTGGCTCCTGCTGGTCTTGTTTCTCCGCTAGACTATACAAAAATCATTTTTAGCCTCTTGTTGGGAATTATTTTGGGCGATCCCTTTCCTAATTTTCCAACACTTTTTGGCATCTTTTTGATTATTCTTTCAGGGTTGCTTATTGCCACTCCAGTCTTTTTAAATGATATTCGGGCAAAAAGGAAGCGAAATGATTAATTTTAAAAAGCTAAAAAATATTGCAATTGTTGGCCTTTCTCCAAATCCAGACAAACCAAGCTATCAAGTCGGCCTATATCTTCAAAATCAAGGCTATAACATTTTTCCCATCTATCCCAAAACACAAAAAATTTTAGGAATCCAAGCATTGCAAACAATCCAAGATCTCAAACATCTTCCCATTGAATGGGTTGTAATTTTTCGAAAAAGTGAAGTATGCGAGATGCTTGTTCAAGAAATTATTGATTTGCACTCTCCTAGCATTCAAGGAGTATGGTTACAATTAGGAATTCAAAACACAAAAGCCAAAGATCTAGCCCTTAAAAATGGACTAGAATTTGTCCAAAATCGTTGCATCAAGATTGAAAGAGAAAATTATGCGAATTAGGCTTTATCTTGCTTTCCTTATTCTTTTGAATGGATTGCTTCTAGGGATGATGATCGATCAGATTAGCATCAGTGCCAAAGAGGCTCAAGGAGTGCTTTCTCAAAGCCAATACCCCTATATATTTGCAAGGCTATTTCTTGACCTATTTGGATACAACGATTTTGCTCTTAGACTTCCTTTTTTGTTTGTCCATCTTTGCAATATCATCTTAATTTTTTCCCTCTCTCAATCCTATCTCAAGCATCCAACAGATTCTCTTTTGTGTGCCACTGTTTATGCATTTCTTCCAGGAATAGATATCACTGCTATCTTTGTAGGAAAAAGCGTCTTTATTTTATTCTTTGTGCTTATGCTTTGCTATCTTCACCTCAAGCAATACAAGTCCTTATTTTTTATCCTATGCACTTTGGCAAGCGTCATTGATTTTAGTTTTAGCGTCATCTTTTTGGCTCTTTTTTTACACGCCTTCCGCTTCAAGCACAACAAAACGCTCATCTTCTCGCTTTGTGGCTTCTCTCTAAATATGTATTTTTTCAAGCTTCCTATTGGCGGATCTCCAGATGGACACTTTTTGGATACCTTGGGACTACTTGCTTTGCTTTATTCACCATTTTTATTTATCTATTTTGTCTATACCCTCTATCGAGGAATCATTAAAAAAGAAAATAATCTGATGCTCTATATCAGCTCCACCTCTATTGCCTTTTCTTTGCTTCTATCTCTCAGACAAGAAGTTGATCTCCTTAGCTTTTTGCCCTTGAGCGCCGTTGGGCTTCCCATTGCAATCAAAGATTTCTTACACAATATACGCCTACGCCTTCCCAATTTCAGAAGAACCTATACACGAAGATTTTATGCTGTCTTGATTCCACTCATATGTGAGGTAGTGATTTTATTTGGCAATAAATTTCTGTTTATCTTGGATCCTAAGCGACATTTTTTAAGCAATTTTTATTTTGCAAAAGAACTAGCTTACACTCTCAAAAGCCAACAAATTCAAGAACTACAAACCTATCCCTCTCTTCAAAGACAGCTCCTATTTTATGGAATCAATCACTCTTCCTCTCCCACTCTCCAAGAGAGCCGTCAAGGAAAAATCAAAATTGATTATCTGGGGAAAACTGTCAAATCATATGAACTTATTTTTCAATAGGGCTTAATTTTGATTTTGCCGATAATCCACAACCATCGCACGATTCCATATGCAACATAACCGCTCATCGCGACAACAAGACTTTCAACAGGACGATAAACAACAATAGAGCAAGCAGTAAGCAGAATAATAAAAATTCTAAGATTCCACTGCACTTTTTTAAAAGAAGGATAGCGAATATTGCTAACCATTAAAATTCCAACAACAAAAATGCACACCAACAATAAGTATCCAAAAACAGGCGCAACAAAAACATCCATTCTGTTGTCTAAAAAATCCAATTTTGGAGCAGGGAACATCTTAAATAGCCCATAATGCTCATTCAATAAAACCCATGAAACCAAAAAAACAGCTGCTGCTGGGATAGGAAGGCCAATAAAAGAATTTGGCTCGCTTGAAGTGGTAATATTAAATCTCGCCAATCGAATCGCCCCAAAAACAACAAACAAGGCACAAATCACCATCCCCAATCTTCCATAATATTGACCAACATAAAAATATGTAAGCATAGCAGGCGCAACACCAAAGGCAACAACATCAGCCAAAGAATCAAGCTCTACCCCAAATTTTGAAGAAGTATTTGTCAAACGAGCAACACGACCATCTAAACCATCTAAAATCATTGAAAATACAATTGCCCAACAAGCAAGAGAAAAATCCTCTCTTGCTGCAGAAATAACGCTAATCATGGCCAAAAACATACTTCCTGCTGTAAAGGTATTAGGCAAGATATATAAAGGATTAATTTTCATTTAAATATCCTATAACGCTTTCTCCACCCTTGATTCTATCCCCAACATTGACCTTTAACTCAATTTTTTGAATCTGCATCTCCACTCTCCCAGCTTTCACAAAGCCCATTCTCTCTCCTCTTTCAAACTCACCTTGAGAATAAAAAGGCTCAATGCGAAAAAGATTTTGGGTTATACAGATTGAGTGACCCAAAAAAGACAAAGAAGAAACGGGTGAAAAAAAATCTCTTTTTTTAGAAAAAAAGAGAGGAACACCACAGGACTTAGAAAGTTGATAATTCTTTATTGCAATAGGCGATCGTAGCACTCCTACATTCATCGCACCAACTTCAATAACCACTTTTGTCTTATCGCCTTTGGCACAAATTTCAACAATCTTTCCATCAGCAGGAGCCAAGAATATATTTTCAGACAAATGAGTTGCCAAACGCTCTGGATTCCTAAAAGCAAACACCCACAAAGCAAAAAGAATTAAAAATAAGCAAGCTAGAAACTCAAAAGAAAGTATGGCGCTAAATATACATAAACCCAAAAGAATCAAAGCCCCCTTTTTTCCACCTTGTGCAATATAAAAAACTCGGGGACTCATTTTTCACTCCTTACTTTTCTTCTTCGTGAATTGCAAGTCTTGAGGGAAGACCTTTCTTCTCTTCATATTCCTTAATAATTGTTCTAACTCTCTCTCCATCGATCACCTCTTTCTCAAGAAGCTCTTGCACCATTGTCTCAATGGCTTCAGAATAATCTCTAAGTGTTTGCTTGACACTTTCAAAGCGTTCACTCAATGTCTTTTGGATAAAGCTATCTAATTTTTCAGCAGTTTTTTCACTATATTCTGCATTTCCGCCCATTCCCCCATTCAAAAATGAATTTCTTGGTTTTTCAAGCACCATCAATCCACTAACTTCAGTCATTCCATAATAACTTGCCATAGCTTTTAAAATATCAGTTGCTCGCTCCAAATCATTGCTTGCGCCCGTAGAAATTTCTCCAAGGAAAACATCTTCAGCTGCACGACCACCCAACAAAACATCAACATCAGCAATCAACTCATGTTTTTGGACCAAATATTTGTTTTCTTGTGGAGTATTAAGGGTATAACCAAGAGCTGCCATTCCACGCGGAATGATGGAAACTTTATTGACCCTATCTGCACCTTTTGTAAGCTCGCTAATCAGAGCATGACCACTCTCATGATAAGCAACAATGTGCTTTTCTTTCTTACTAATTCTTCTTGATTTTTTCTCTAATCCAGCAATTCCTCTCTCAACAGCTTCTTTTAGATCTGCCTGAGTGACTTCTTTTTTATTTGCTCGCCCTGCAAGCAATGCGGCTTCATTAATGATATTGGCCAAATCTGCCCCAGCAAGTCCTGCTGTCATTTTTGCAATCTCTTGCAAATCCACATCTCTAGAAGGCTTAATGGCTTTAATATGCACTCTTAAAATATCAAGTCTTCCTTTATAGTCGGGCTTATCAACAAGTACTTGACGATCAAATCGACCTGGACGCAAAAGCGCAGGATCCAAAATTTCTGGACGATTGGTTGCTGCAAGCACAATCACAGGAGCCGCCTCACTTCCAAATCCATCCATTTCTGCCAAAAGCTGATTGAGTGTTTGTTCTCTTTCATCATTTCCGCTTACAATTCCCCCAGCCGCACGACTTTTTCCAATCGCATCAATCTCATCAATAAAAATAATACTTGGGGCTTCTTTTTTTGCCATTTCAAAGAGATCTCTTACGCGACTTGCTCCAAGTCCTACAAACATTTCAATAAAGCTACTTCCACTCATAGAAAAAAATGGAACATTTGCCTCACCTGCCACAGCTTTTGCCAAAAGCGTTTTTCCTGTTCCGGGAGGTCCAACCAAAAGCACTCCTCTTGGAATCTTTGCACCCAAAAGAGTATAGCGATCAGGATATTTTAAGAAATCCACAATCTCCACAACTTCTTCTTTGGCTTCATCATTTCCTGCCATATCATCAAATTTAACATTGGGTTTTTCAGCATTTACAAGCTTTTTGGCACTCCCCATCCCAAAAATGCCATTGCCCATATTTTTTTGCACACGATTGGCCATAAACATCCAAAATCCGATAAAAATCAAAACAGGAAGAATCCAACTCAAGACCTCCATAAAAAGATTATCTTCACTAAATCCACTGTATTGGATCTTGTTTTCATCCAGAAGTTTTACCAATGAGGGATCATTGACTTTCTTGGCAATATAAAGTGTTCTTTCATCTCCAGAAATAGCCCTAACCATCGTTTGACCAATGCTTACAGCGCTGACTTCTTTGTTTTGAATCAACTGCTTAAGCTCATAGTAGCTAATCTCTTTTTTGCTTGTAATGGCGCTCATCTTTTCATTCAAAAGCCCATCGCTTGGCGAGAAAAATCTAAAAATCACCATTGCAATCAGTGCAAAAACCACAAAAACTAAAATGGGGTTTTTTGAAAAAGGTTTTTTGTCTTTTGGATTTTCTTTCATCTCCTACCTTTTGTAATAAATTTTATTTTTTCAATGTTACTTAAGTTTGATGAGTTTTAGAGCAACCCACTCATCTTTTTCCAAAATTTGATCCACTTCAAAATCACAAAATCGATCTAAAACTTGCTGCTTATATTCACTTAAAATTCCAGAAAGTATCAAGATCCCTCCCTTCTTGAGCTTATGCGACAAATCGGATTTGAGCATTATTAAAATAGATGCCAAAATATTGGCCACAATCACATCATATTCTCCTTGAGCCAAACCAATCGATCCAACCCATGAACGAACTATCTTTTGATGGTTGAGGGCAAAATTTTTATCACTCTCCTTAATTGCCAATTCATCCGTGTCACAAATCTCAACATTTGCCCCAAGCATACTTGCAGCAATTCCTAAAATCCCACTTCCACAACCCACATCTAAAAGCCTCTTTGTCTGCAAATCTATGGCACTCAAACACTTCAAACACATAGCAGTGCTTGCATGATGACCCGACCCAAAAGCCAGCGCTGGATCAATCACCAAATCTTTCAAGCCCTCCTCAGAGGTTTGTAGATGCCAAGAGGGGCGAATATAAAATCCTCCAACGCTCACAGGCAAAATAGATTGCCTATAAGCCTCAATCCAGTCTTTATTTTGACATACTCTATAACCCAAACCAAAATCAACTTTCTCTTGCATGCGCTCTGATAAAATCTTTGCAAAAGATCTAAGCAACTCTACAACAGACAGGGGATTTTGAAGGGTTCTAATGACAATTTGTGGGTATCTTTGCTCTTGGTTAGTAAAAAATTCAGAGAGATTCCAATTTTTAAGATCTTGATTTTTTGTCTCTAAATGATAGGGTGTAGAAACTTCTTCCACACAATCTTCTATTTCAGAAATCACAAAGTCTAAATATGCCTCATAACACTCATAAGGCTCAAAAAGAATTTCATAGTATTGATCGTTATCTTTCATTGATTCCCAAAACCATTTCTAATTTTTCTTTCAACACCTGAGGGGTAAAGGGCTTGACAATGTAGTTATTTACACCTGCTTTGATTGCCGCAATTACCTCAGCTTTTCCTCCTTCTGTTGTCACCATAATAATAGGAATATTCAAAAAGCGTTCATCTGATCTTGTTCTTCTTACTAGCTCCAAACCATTCATTTCAGGCATATTCCAATCTGTGATTAAAACGCTGATATCGTGATTTTGATCTAAAATCTCCCAAGCCTCAATTCCATTTCCGGCTTCCAACACATCGGTATATCCCAATCTTAATAATGTATTTTTGATGATTCTTCTCATCGTTGAGCTATCATCAACAATAAGCATTTTCAATCTTTTCTCCTAAAAAACTTTTAGAGCAAGAATCATAACACAATCACGAATCCACAAGCCCAAAAAGCCATTCTTGATTTTGTTCAATTTCCTTTCCATTTTTTTGAATCAAACGATTTCGAATCCCAAGAAGATCTTTGATCTCCAACTCCCTCATAATTTCTTCAGACAATACACTTTCGTCCCCAGATCCCAAACGATTGAGCAAATGCTCTATCTCCCTAAGCAATTCTTCTCTTTCTACCACCTCTCCATTTTCATCTACATAGTGCATTTTTCTATTTCCTTTTGAAGATGCTCATTAAAAATTTCTGAATATTCTTTGTCTTTTGGAAGCTTATCCTTCCAATCTTGTAAGATCTCGACATAATCTCTCAAAGTTAGATTTCCCTTCAAAACCTCATATTTAAGATAGACCCAATAGGTATTAAGCACATCACTTTGACAATATTCATCTATTTTTTTTAGATTCTTTTCTGCATAATAAAGAGAAAAAACATCATCCCCGCTTACATCGTATTTTCCAGGCAATCCACATAAACTTGACACATCATCAAGTCTCAATCCCCTCACGCTCCCAAAATGCCCCAAACTATCCAATAGATCTGTATGAAAACGCTCGCTATAGCGTTGCCGATAATTCTCCCATTTGTTTTTATTCAAAAGAGAGTTGTCTTGCTCAAAATATGCCAAAGATTCCATATTGTATTTCATCGCCCTAAGCATCATTGTAGGCAAGTCAAACCCTCGTCCATTGAAACTAACAAGTCTTGGCTGAGCTTTATTAAACCATTTTAAAAAATCTCCCAGAGTCACCTCTTCAATATAAGAATCTTGAACTTCTTGTTTGCGTCCAAATACTCCCACTTTTTCAAATTTTCCATATTCATCACAAACAACGCTTGCAATAGAAATAATTTTGTGAAATGCAATGGGTAAAAATTCGCTTCCACTTTTATTTTTTTGATCCTCAAAAGCCTGCAAACAGATTTCCAACTCACTCCCTGTATATCCAAATTTTTTCCTCAACAAATCAACATCAGGAACAGTTTCAATATCAAAAACACAAATCATTGCCATCTCTCCTTGCACCGATCAAATCAAAACTTACAATTTTAGAATATATAACACCAATCTGGCCAAATTGTTCCTTTTTGTAACTCCAATCAACAAAAACTAGAAAAAAATAAAAATTTGCTTTTACTATAAATAAATCAAGTAAAATTGACCAAAGGTGGGAAATTATCAAAAGGAGATGCAATGAAAAAAATAGTGCTCGCTTCGATTTTGACGATTGGAGCTTGTTTTGGTATCAATCTAGATACATCTAAAACACAAATGTATTGGGAGGCTTACAAACTCATCAATAAAACTCCAGTTAAAGGAAGCTTCAGCGATGTCCAATACAAATTTTCAAAAAAAAGTGGGATTAGCGGAAGTCTTCTTGGAGCAACAGCCAAAATCGATTTGTCTAAAGTAGTCACAGGAAATCCTGTTTCTGAGGAAAACTTAACCAATAGTTTTTTCAAAAAGTTTGAAGGGAAAGATATCAAAGTAAAAATCGAACAAGTCATTGAAGGCGAGGACAAAGGAACAATTCTTGCAAAAATTACAATGAACAAAAAAAGCCAACTCGTTCCTATGCAATATGAGATCAAAGAAGGACAGCTCATTGCAAAGGGTATTTTTGATGTTCTTTCTTTTAAATTAGATGGGGCACTGAAACAATTGGCAAAAGCTTGTCAAGATTTTCACGAAGGATATACTTGGTCACAAGTTGAGGTTGGATTCATTATCCCAGTGCAACAATAATTTAAAAAAAATGGGGGGTATCTCATCTTAAAAGCTCAAAATCATAACCTAGCAATTTGAAAAATCATCTCATGATTGATTTATGCAAAGTTTTGCCCTTTTCTAGCAACAAGCTCAAACCTCAAGCCTATATAGTGATTTTTATATCAGTCCTGTTTTTACAAACTTATTTTTAATCTATGATCAAAAAATTTCAAGCTAGAGCTTGGGCATATTTAGCCCCTAAAATGCAATCGATTCTTTAAACCCTATTGCACAAAACCCCCTCTAATTTCAATCCTCCTGAGAAATCCTCTGCTTTTAAAATCCAAAACGCATTACATAAAACAAGTTTAGATGAGGCACAACCCCTAGGCACCACAAAGAGCGGTTGATTAACTCTTAAGCAGAGCTGTCAAAACCTCTTTTTTACATCTATATCTGATCAATCTTGATACTATAAGTATTGCAAGAATGATAGATTTTCTGCACTTCCAAAGAATTATCCGTTTGCTGTGATCCAATATGCGTAAAAAGCGGAGGCAAAACTTGCAAACTCTTCTTGCTCTGAATCCTTGCCCAAATCATTGCAAGAGTGGCATTTTGAGACTCTCTGGGATGCACAAACCTCGCTACCTCAGCATTAAACCCCGCATCTTTCAAAGCATAAAAAACACGATGCACTTCCTTTGCATCATAACAAAAAGCGACTCCGCCATTGGGCTTAAGGTTTCTTTTGACCTGTTTAAGCATCAATTCAAGTGGAAGAGAAGATTCATTGCGAGCAAGATTGAGCTTTTGATTTTTAGAAGGGAGAATCTCTGCGCGATAAAAAGGGGGATTGGAAAGAATAAAATCAAACTTCTCTTCATCCCAAAATTCCAAAAAATCCATACAATGCACTTTGGCTCTAGGCACATTAATCTGAGCTAAAAACGAGCTATCAGGATCCTTTTCAACCATTTCCACCCTACAGTCAAAATCCCTGATACACAAGGCACCCAAGATCCCGCTCCCGCACCCAACATCTAAGATTCTTGCTCCTTTTTTCAAAAACCGTCTTGCAAAATCAAACAAAAATAAGCTATCACTGTTATAACAATACCCATCCCTTAATTGATAAAGTCGGATTAAAGGAGGTCTTTGGGTTTGAGCCATAATGCAATATCTCGACTTGCTTCACAAAATTCTTGAGCATATAAAAGATCAAAATTCATATCTGGAGCTTTAGTAGGATTGCTTCCACCAAATTTTGGAGCAACAATCAGCAAAAGTCCATCAATCTTATTCCTTAAAACACTCAATAATGGATATCCCCCCTCAATGAGATTAAAGCCCTCTTCAAGCTGCAAATCATCAACATGATTGTATAGCCTAATATCATTAGCACAAATACAATCTGTAGGCGTAAAAGTTTGAGTAAGAATTTGAATCTTGGGAGTTTTATTTTGAATGCGCGAAAAACGCGTATCTAACTTTGGAGAATCTGTCCTTACTGTATTGCCAGAAATCACAATAGAATCAGCATTGCTTCTTTGCGTATGGGTAAAAATACGAGAAGCCATATTTGAGATTTGTCCTCTTTTGTAATCGCCATTTAGCCTTTGGGCAATCTTAAAAAGATTAAATCTTCCCTTATGGACATAAGTCATAAACGGATAAAGCAAATCTAAACTCTGTTGCAAACATACCCCGCCCAGGACTTCAATACCACAAGAAGACAAAAACTCTGCCCCACCTTTTGCTTGCGATGTTGGATCACTTGCTCCAAAAACAACGCATTTAGGATGCAAGATAGAGAGAAGCTTTGCACACGATGGTGTTTTCCCTTCATGCAAGCAAGGCTCAAGGGTCACAAATACACTGCATTCCTTAAAAACCCCTCCATGATTTTTAGCTAGAAAATCCCATAATTCTTTGGGTGATAAAGAATCTAAAACCTCTTTTTTCACATCCGCATTCAACTTCAAAAAAGCACTCTTAAAGGCCAAAAGTTCAGCATGCGAAGATCCAAAACGCTCATGAGCCTCTAAGGCCAAGATTTCAAAATCTTTAGAGAGAATGAGAGCACCTACAGAGGGATTGGGAAGGGCAAGAGTTTGCACTTCCCACGCCTCAGAAATCGCCTGAAGAAGAAAAATTTCTTGAGCTTTTACCATCTAAAAATTGTTTTTACTTTTTTGGTTTGTGCATAAGCAATCTTATGCTCTCCTTGAGAATTTACAAGCACAAATCCCTCATCATCACAAGACTTTAAAACTCCCTCAATAATAGTCTTGTCAATATTTTTAACCTGAACTTCCTCTCCAAGTGAAAAAGAAAAGTGACGAGGATTTTTCAAAACCCTTTCAATCCCAGGCGAGCTAACCTCCAAAATATACTTAGATGCAATCGGATCTTCAACATCTAAAAACGGAGAAATCAAATGACTGATTTCTTGACATTTATCCAAACTTACGCCCTCTTTAGAATAAACACTAACCCTCAAAACATCTTGCCCAAAGTCTTTGACCAATTCGATTCCATAGAGCTCACATCCACAACTTTGAATGTATTTTTCTATTTTTTCCTGAATCTGCGAAGAAATCATTACTTGCATCTCTCCTTTTGAATTTGTTCAAAAATCTTGTCCAAGGCATTGCGAGACTTCAAGCTTTCATCAAACTTAAAAGTTAATCTTGGACACTTAAACCATCCACTAGATCCCAAAATATACTCTCTCAAAACACTCTCTGCTTTTTTTAATTCTCTAAGTATCAAGCTTTTTTCTGATTGAGTTAGACTGCTTGATTCGATAAAGACCTCAGCATTGTATTTTCCACGCGAACACACCACATCTGTAACGCTCAAGGAGTTTAGATTGGGATTATTAAGAGTGCTCAAAGCTTCAGTGACCAGCTCTTTGAGCAAGGACTGAGAGCGTTGAAGCTTGATATTTTGCATCTTTAAAGTACCTGCTTTTTGGCCACTTCTCTAAATGTCTCAAACACATCCCCCGCACGCACATCATTGAAGTTCTCAAGCATAATCCCACACTCATAGCCTTTTGCAACCTCTTTGACATCATCTTTAAAGCGCTTAAGTGAGGCAATCGATCCAGTATGCACAACTACTCCATTGCGGATAAGACGGACTTTGATTCCTCTTTGAATACTGCCATCCACCACAAAGCAACCTGCAATTGTTCCAACTTTTGCGATATTAAATGTCTCTCTTACTTCTGCTTGTCCTGTATTTTCTTCTTCAAACACAGGAGACATCATTCCAGAGACCAACGCCTTAACATCATCAATAAGGGCATAGATAATAGAATAAGTCTTAATCTCAACGCCCAATTCTTTTGCCTTGTTTTTTACGCTACCTGTTGGACGAACATTAAAGCCCAAAATCACACAATTTTCTGATGCGCTCGCAAGAGAAATATCGCTCTCTGAGATTCCGCCCACACCAAAACTAATCACATTGATCACGACTTCATCATTATTTAGTTTTGCCAAGCTCGCCTTAATCGCCTCAAGAGAGCCTTGCGTATCAGCCTTAATAATAACTAGGAGCGATTTGAGCTGACCTTTTGCAACCATCTCGCTCAATTCATCAAAGCTTACTTTTGTACTTTTACTCAATTCTTTTTGACGCAAATAGTTTGCCTTCTGCATTGCCTGCTCTCTTGCTACAGTGTCGCTTTCAACACTGATCAATTTCGATCCTGCACTTGGCACTTCAGACAACCCTGTTACAACAGCTACACCAGAAGGGTAGAGTTCTTGAATATTTCTTCCCTTATCATCAAGTAGTGCCCTTACTCTCCCAAAAGCAGTATCAGCAACAATTGGATCACCCACTTTAAGGATTCCATTTTGCACAATGATTGTCGCAACAGGTCCTCGCCCCTTCTCCAAGCTTCCCTCCAAGACTACAGCTCTTGCCTTAGAGGAGTGAGCAGCTTTGAGTTCCATTAGCTCAGCTTGGACCAAAATTGTTTCTAGCAACTCCTCAATCCCTTCTCCTGTTTTAGCAGAAAGGGGAATAAAATCATATTCTCCTCCCCATTCACTTGGTGTAAATCCAAGCTCTGCACATTCAGCTTTTGCCTTATCCGGATTGGCATTTTCTTTGTCCATTTTGTTAATTGCAATAATAATTTGCACTCCTGCGGCCTTGGCATGATTGAGTGCCTCAATCGTTTGTTGTTTCACGCCATCATCAGCTGCCACTACAATAATGGCAATATCGGTAACTTGAGCACCTCTTGATCGCATCTCTGTGAAAGCTTCATGCCCAGGAGTATCAATGAAAGAAATCATCTTTTCATTTTTCTCCACCATATAAGCACCAATATGCTGAGTGATTCCTCCCGCTTCTCCGCTAGCTACACGAGAATTTCTGATTTTATCAAGCAAAGAAGTTTTTCCATGATCAACATGTCCCATAATTGTTACAACTGGAGGTCGCTCAAATGTCTCCAATCCTTCATCTTCTTCAATTTCCAATTCTGGAACAACGCTTTGGAAAGAAATCTCAATACTAAATTCTTCAGCCAGAATCTCTAGTGCATCACGATCCAAAAAGTCATTTTTGGTCATCATTACACCAAGCTTAAAAAGAGCTCCAATCACCTCTTTAAGCTCCCTTCCAGCAATATCGGCAAACTCATAAACACGAATTTCTTCGGGGATCACAATTGCACTCTGTGCGCTTTTGCTTGCAGTGGGAGCAGGGGGGGCTTTGCGTTTCTTTCTATCGCGCCTAATGCCTCCTTCATTCATCCATTTGTTTCTTTTTTGCATTTGAACACGATCAACGATTGCTTGCTTGGCTCGATTTTCTTCATCTTCATTTTTAATTTCTTGCTCATGAAGATCAAACAACACAATCTCATCATTCTCATCTTCATAACTACTTCCAAATTCGCGATCAAAATCCATTTTCTTTTCATTTTGTTTGTGAGAAACATGGAGCTTTGGCTTTTCTTTTTTGCGAATCTTGGGCTGAATTTCTTGAGTTTCTTCTTGTTTGATCTCTTGGAAAAGATCTTTGATATTGGGAGTTGAACGAATCTCCTTGGCTTCTTCTTTTGGGCGAGAAGCTTGAGATTCTCTTCCTTTTTTGACAATTGTAATTCCCATACGCTTATTAACAAGCTGTTTTTCTTTATCTTCGACTACAGCAAGCTTTTCCTCTTTTTTCTCTTGTGTTTCTGGGCTTGGCTTGGGAGAAATAACCTCTTTTGTCTCTTTTTTAGATTGTTCTTTTGGAGCTTGTTTTGTTGTTTTGGCCTTGCTTTGAGGCTTTTTGATCCCCTGTGGAAGAATTCCACTTTCAATATAGTTTGCTAGCTTTTCTGCCTCTTCATCTTCAATAACAGTGCTTGCATTTTTAACCGCAATCCCAATTTCCTTTGCTCGTTCTATAACGTCTTTAACATTATTAATCGCTAGCTCTGTGGCAAATTCTTTGATTGTGATTCCCATAAGGCGATGATCTCCTTTATCTGATGTTTGGCTTGGGCGTCCAACTTCTTGATTTTTGCAATCCTATCCCCAGTTTTTGGATTTTCTAAGCATTCGCTACACAAATAAAAGCTTCTTCCGCTTCCAGAAAAAAGCTTGATTTTTTCGCTATCTATAGATAATCTCAAAAGACTTTTTTGCAAAAATCTTTTTCGGCAACAAACGCACATTCTTATACTTTTTTGGGAAGCCAATGAATACATTTTTTTAAAAGCAAACATTCTACCAAATTAGCCTTGTTTGAGGACACCTAAATTATCAAAATCAAGTGCCAAAACCCTAAACTCTCTAAAACGCTCACTTAATTTTTTTGCAAGCCCTGCCTTATCGTCTGCAAAACATAGATTAAAAATACTAGACCCACTGCCTGAAAGAGTACTCATCAATGCACCATGAGAGAGAGCAAATTTTCTTACTTCTTTCAAAATAGGGAAAGTTGCCATTCTGCGATCTTGATGCAACATATCCTTGCTTGCAAGATTGAGAAACTCCCACTTACCGCTCATAAAGATTCCACTCAAAAAGCTTGCATGTGAAATATTAAAAACGCAATCTTTTACGCTGTATTCTTTGGGCAAGAGAGAGCGAGAATATTTTGTATTCATCGGCTTATCTGGAACAACTACAACAGCCTTAATGTCCTTAGGAAGAGTTTGTTTAAGATAAAAAACTTTATTTTTTTCAAGCATGGAGATAACAAATCCTCCAAATGTTGCGGGAGCAATATTATCTGGATGTTTTTCGTATTTAATTGCATGATTTAAGATCGCACCGCGATCAAGCTTTTTTCCTGCTATTGCATAAGCTCCGCTAATCGCTCCAACAATCATAGCTGAGCTACTACCAAGACCTCTTGAAATAGGAATTTGATTAAAAAATTTAAAATGAAAGTGCTTCTCTTTGCTTCCAAGATCTCTCAAAACTTCTCTAAAAATCTTGACAAACAAATTGCTCTCATCTGCTCTCAATCTTTCTGCCCCCTCTCCTCGAACCACAACTTTTGTTTCAAGCGCAGGGACAATTTCAAACCGATTTCTAAAATTCAACGACAATCCAAGACAATCAAATCCTGGCCCAAGATTAGCACTTGTTGCTGGAACTGTAATAACCAACTCTCCTCCTTAAACTGCAGGAAGAATATACAATGGCTCACATTGAGAGCCAAAGGCATCTTCATTTAAAATTTTAGGCAACACAAACACACTCTCTGGCTGTTTTTCAAAACTCTCCAAAACAATTTGTCCTTGCTTTTTTTGAAAATATCGATTTCCAAAAGCCTTGATGGGTGCATTGGAATTGAAAAAAAAGCTATCTACACAAAATAATTCAATACCTTCCACTATATGCAAAGTTTGCAAAAAAATATGAGTCAATTTAATAGCTGTAAAACTCCCAGGACCATTTGCATAAAAAACCCTCTTAACTTTATGCTTTGTGATAACTTCTTGAACCTCAATCAGCGCATCGAGCGTCTTGTCTTCGCACCGAAAAGATTCTTGTAATTGTCCCTGCGTATAAATTCCGTATAAGACAGGATTGAGGCTTGAAAACAAAAGCAAATCATTCTTTGGCATAAGCATACTCAACTTCATATTCTTGCACCTCTTCTGGAAGAGTAACAATCTCATAAGCATCACTTTGGGCTAAAATTTGTTTAGTCAAAAGATGATTGAGCTTATGACTTCCTGCAAAAGCCACATAAGTCCCAAGAAGAGGCATTCCTAGAATTGCCATATCACCAATTGCATCTAAGATTTTATGTCGAGCAAATTCTTCAGGATATCGCAACCCTTCTTTATTTAAAATCCCACTTTCATCTAGCACAATACAATTATGCAATCCTCCCCCCTTAGCAAGACCAACTGATCGCAAATAATTCACCTCACTCAAAAAACCAAAAGTGCGAGCTCTAGCGATTTCTTCTTTGTAGGCTTGGGTACTAAAGCGGAAACAATACACTTGTTCTTTGATACTAGGATGATCAAATTTAATTTTAAAATCAAAAATTGTTTGATCACTTGGCTCAATGCGAACAAACTTTTCTCCGTCTCTAACCTCAATAGGCTTTTTAATCTCAATGGCTCTTTTGCTTGCCCGTAGATACTCAACTCCTGCCTCATCCAATAAAGCACAATAGCCAATCGCACTTCCGTCCATGATTGGAATCTCTTCATTATCAACTTTTACAAGTAGATTATCGATTCCATAAGCATGGACAGCAGATAAAAAATGCTCAATAGTGCTTATCCTTGCTCCATCTTTACCCAACACAGTCGCCATTGTCGTATCGACAACATAATCAGGATGGAGCGGAATCTTAACGCCCAAATCTGTCCTATAAAAAACAATGCCACTATTAGCAGGTAATGGCTCAAGGCTCATCGTGACAGGAACGCCTTTGTGTAATCCAATCCCAACAACCTCAACAGGCTTTTTAATCGTTGTTTGTTTCATTTAATTTGTCCTTTTATGATCTTCTCACCCTTTTGTAAAACAGATGTGATATTGTTCTTAATCCACTTGGAATCCATCCATTCTGCAATCCAAACAAAATGCCCTTGAACAATAATTCCAAAATGCAAATGATCCCCAAAGGCCCATCCTGTAGATCCCGTATAGGCTAGAACAGAATCTTCTTTCAAGAAATCGTCCAATTTTGAATTAAATGTTGAAATATGAGAATAAGAAGATGAAAGACCAAGTGCATGATAAACAACAATCGTATTGCCATAAAGTCCCAATCTCTTTTCTAAAACAACCAATCCAGCATTAGAAAGTAAAATTGGAGCGTGCTTCGTGCTTGCAATATCAAGGCCTAAGTGATATGAATTGCTGACATTTTGATCTTTATAGAAATAATGTCTTGCATCACCAAAAGATCCTACAACCTGCCCGCCCTTCAAAGGATAAAAACGCTCAAAAATAGGTGCCTTATCAATTAATTCTAAAGGGAAATTATTAGATGCTTGATAAATCTCACTCTCATCTTCTCTTCGGATTTCTTCATTAAGATATTTAAATTTAGCTCCACCCTCAGCAAAACTATCAGGATTCTTTCTTCCAATCTGAAGAAGCATTTTATGGACTTGATCAAAATTTTTATCTTGAAGTTTTAAAATAGACTTGCGATAAGCCTTCGTTCTTTTGACAATTGCAACTCGATATTTTGTTTGATTATTTGCATAATCTGTTGCAATAATCAATGGAGAAAATGAAGTGTTTTTAATCGGCCATGCCACAATCACAGCATAGTATCCTTTTGCTATATAGGGAAAAGGTTTAAACTCATCTATTCCATTGCTAAAAATAACACTTTTGAGATTTTCATCCTGAGCTTTAAAAACAATCAACGCACTTCCGCCATAAGTGATTGCAAAAGAAGATGCCACAACATCTACTTTTGGAGCAAGAGAATCAACAATCAAATTGAGCTCTTTTGTTTGAGTATTTCCGCTAAAAAAATTCGCATTACTCCAATCTGTAACGCGAATCACATAGTGCAATTTCTCTCCCTCTTTTAGAGCAATTTTAGGAATAGGAAGATTGATTTTTATTTCTTTGGGTTTATCTAGCACAACCTCTTTGAGATCCAAAACCTTAGCGCCATTTGCAAGAGTGGCAGTGATAGAATATTCTTTGATACTGCTTTCATCACGAAATACAATAGGAACAGGGACTTTGGGATTCCAATATGAGTATTCTTCCATCTCAATTTCTGGCAATCTCTTTTCAAAAATATCCGAATCTTTTACAACATAAACAAGCGTAACAATAAAAACAAAAAATAAAAAGACAAAAAATCCTCTATAGTTTGTTGTTCTCCGATAACCTCTAACTCTTCCCATAACACAAATTCCCAAATGAAGATTGATTGATTCTGATAGTATTTAAAATCATATCAAAAACAATCTTTAAAACTCAAAACGATTGTTTTTGCCTTGCAGTTTTTCAAGCCTAATTACCTCTTTAAGCAAAGCAGCAACAGCGACAAATAAATCATCCTCTATAGGATATTCTATCTCAATACGCGCATAGAGCTCTCGAGCCAATGGAGGATTTTCAATCACTTGTATATCATGTTCTCTTGCAATCGATTTAATACGAATTGCCAGATGATCAATCCCTTTGGCTACAACAATAGGGACTCCAAATTTATCCTTATCTTCCTTATTAAAACGCAATGCTACAGCGTAGTGTGTCGGATTTGTCACGACAACAGAAGCACTAGGAATATTTTTCATCATCCGATTCATAGCAGCCTTCATTTGCATTTGCCGGATTTTCTGTTTGACTTCGGGACTTCCTTCTTGTTGTTTGTGCTCATCTTTAATTTCTTTTTTGCTCATTCTAAGAGATTTGGTGTATTGATATTTCTTAATCAAAAAATCAGTCAAAGATAAAATCGCAAACAAAACCAACAAAACTCCTATCAACAATATGGCTTTATTTCTAAACCAAACCATTTGAGAAAAAATATCTAATCTGCTCATCAATGGAATCTCATCCAAAAAACTCAAAAAAACCAAAAATCCCACGCTAAAAGCCAAAAGAACTTTGAAAGTAATAAACATCCCCTCTATCAATTTTTTGAGTGAAATGACATTTTTGATCCCTGTAAGGGGATTGATCTTTGAAAACTTTGGAATGATTACTTTTGGGGCAAAAAGGAGTCCAAATTGAAAAATATTTCCGAAGACTCCGCCAACAATAAGAGCCAAAAAGATAGGAGAGACCAAAAGAAAAATCTGCCAAGTTAGGGACAAAAATAAATTGAGAGCATCTTGAATGCTGAGCTCGGTTTTCATCTGTCTCATGACTTCAAAATAAACTCTTTGGACCCCATCAAGCCAATAAGAAAAAAGAAAGAAGACTAAACTCAATCCAATCATTAATCCCAAAAATCCAATAACTTCTGGACTTTTGGCAACATTTCCTTCTTCTCTTGCCTTAGCAATTTTTCTAGCCGATGGAGCTTCTGTTTTTTCTTCATCAGATGCCATTTTTTATCCTCTCAAGAGCCAATACATAATCTTCTTTTGTGTTGAGATTGCTAAAAGACTCTTCGCTATCAAATAAAACATAATCAGCACAGCACACTTGAATAAGGCTAGACATCTTATAGTCCTCTTTTTGTATCTTTTCTCTTAAAATAGGAAGAACTTTATTTGTATATATCCCAATCAAGAAATGAGATTTCTCTAAAGTTTTTGCATAAACAATATCTGAATTGCATTCTAAAAATTTCTTCTGGATTTGCAAAAAATGCTCTTCTTGCAAAAATGGGCAATCTACAGAAACAATAAATGGGTTTTGAGAAAGATTTTGCAATGCCATTTGAAGACCTATCATAGGCGAAAAAATCGGACTCTTTTCAATCAAAAGCGATACTCCCAATCTCTCATAAAATTTCACATGTTCTTGTTTGCAACACAAATAAACCTTTTCAAAGATCATTTGATATTTTTTGATGAGAAAACCAAGCAATGTCCTTCCTCCAAAAGAAAGCAATGCCTTGTTTTCACCCATTCTAGAACTTTTTCCTCCACACAAAATCACACAGGGTCTAGTAATCAACTCTTGTCTCCATTTTGGTCAAATCATCAAATTGTAATCATTACACAACAAAAAGCAACTTGTTTTCGTTATATTTCCAAAAACATAATGAAAATATTAATTAATTAAGTTTTACTGAAGACACAAACCCAACCCAAATAAGATCATTTTGGGACTAGGAGCAAAAATGCTAATTGATTCTTTTGATCGAAAAATTGAGTATCTAAGAGTATCTGTCACTAAGCAATGCAATTTTAGATGCCAATATTGTATGCCTGATACTCCAGAGAACTTCTCAGATACATCCTCACTGATTCCTTTGGACAAAATGCTTGAATTTATCAAAGTCGCCATTGATGAGGGAATCAAAAAAATAAGAATTACAGGTGGGGAACCTCTTTTGCGTAAGGATTTGGCAAACTTTATTGCCTCAATCCGATCTTATTCTCCAGAAATTGAGCTAGCATTGACAACCAATGGGTTCTTTCTCAAGCAATATGCACAAGCTCTCAAAGATGCGGGACTTAATCGCCTCAATATTTCCCTTGATTCTCTCCAAGCTTCAAAAGTTGCTCTAATCTCCAAACGCGATGTTTTACCTCAAATTTTAGAAGGTATTGATGAAGCACAAAAGGTTGGATTCCCTATCAAAGTCAATATGGTTCCACTCAAGGGAATCAATGATGATGAAATTCTTCCAATGCTTGAGTATGCAATGCAAAGAAAAATCACCCTGCGTTTTATAGAATTTATGGAAAACGATCACGCACGCTCTCACCTTAAAGGGCTCAATGAGGCTGAGATTTTGCACATCATCTCTCAAAAATATCGCATTATAGAAGTTCCCAAACAAACACTAGGGCCATCCAAAAGTTATCAACTTGAAAATGGAACAAAGTTTGGAATCATCGCACCACACAATGATGATTTTTGCAAAAGCTGCAATCGTATCCGCCTAACAAGTGAAGGAACTATTTGCCCTTGCCTTTACTATCAAGAAGCAGTGGATGCCAAAGAGGGGATCTTAGAAGGTGATTCCCAAAAAATGAGAGAATCTATTCGTCTTTCTGTAAAAAACAAACCAGAAAAAAATCAATGGGACTTAGAGCAAAATGAGCATAGTGCAAGGGCATTTTATTACACAGGGGGATAAGGTTCAAAAGCAACCCCGATAAATAAAAAGCTCATTTTAAATATTCAAGCTCTCTAGCTTTGAATGTCAAAGTAAAGATTAAAGACTTGATTTGACTATGTGGTTATGATTTCTATCTTCTTAACACTACACACCCTTATTTCAAAACTAAATTGCCCTAGAAGATAGCTTAGTTTTACGCACGATCAAGAATGGGATATTTACGCATCCTTTAAGAATTGTGATTTGATTTGTTAAAATAAGACATTTTTTCTTCGAGGTTTTTTATGGATATTCTAGATCGCTTAGAGCAAGGAGAAGAACTTCATCCAAGCCAGCTTGCCAAACTTTATGAATATGATCTGCTCACTCTTGGAGAGATAGCAGATCAAAAACGCAAACAACTTTATGGAAGTAAAGTATTTTTCAATATCAATCGCCATATCAATCCAAGCAATATCTGTGCAGATGTATGTAAATTTTGTGCCTTTTCAGCAAGTCGCAAGAATCCAAACCCTTATGAAATGAATCTAGATGAGATTCTTCAAATTGCCCAAAATGCTCACAATAAAGGAGCAAAAGAAGTCCATATCGTGAGCTCTCATAGTCCAAATTACACCTATGAGTGGTATATGGGAATGTTTCAAGAAATAAAAAAATCTTTTCCGGATCTTCATATCAAGGCAATGACAGCTGCAGAAGTAGATTATTTTTCACGGCGATTTGGCAAAAGCTATGAAGAAGTCTTAGAAGATATGGCAAAAAATGGCGTAGATTCTATGCCTGGGGGAGGAGCTGAGATTTTCAATGAAGAAATAAGAAAAATCATCTGTCAAGGGAAAGTTAAATCTAACGATTGGCTTAAGATTCACTCTATTTGGCACAAAATGGGAAGATATAGCAATGCCACGATGCTCTTTGGACACATTGAGCAAAGAGAACACAGAATCGATCATATGCTACGCCTCAAACAAACACAAACAACAAATAAAGAAGGAGGGTTTAATGCCTTTATCCCCCTTTTATATCAAAAAGAGAACAACTATCTCAATGTAAAACAATTCCCAAGTGCCCAAGAGATTCTAAAAACTATTGCAATCGCTAGAATTTTATTAGATAATATCCCACACATAAAAGCCTACTGGGCAACGCTAGGACTAAATCTTGCTCTTGTGGCTCAAGAATTTGGTGCAGATGATATCGATGGAACAATTGAAGTTGAAAGTATTCAATCTAGAGCTGGTGCCAAAAGCGCTTCAGGAATTGAGCTAGAAGAGCTTATTTTCAAAATCAAAGATGCTGGCTTTAGAGCGATTGAAAGAGACAGTCTGTATCATGAAATCAAAGAATATTAAGGAAAAATATGCAGTATTACCCCTATGATGAGTTTTTAAAAGATGCTCGTACTTTATTTGAAAAAATTGATTCTCAAATTGGAAAACCCGATGCCATTATCGCGATTGCTAGGGGGGGTCTTACTCTTGCACATATGTTATCTTTGAGATGGAATCTTCGAGAAGTTTATTCACTCAATGCAATTTCTTATGATGGAAACAAACAGCAAGAGCTCATTATCAAAAATGTTCCTAATATCAACAAAGACTTTAAGAAGGTTTTGATTGTTGATGAGATTGTTGATAGCGGAAAAAGTTTGCACAAAATTATGGAAATCCTAAGAGAGGAAAATGCGGATATCAAATTTTACTCAGCAGTTGTATTTCAAAAACAAAATGCCCAAATTAAAGCTGACTTTTTTATCAGAGAACCCCAAGATTGGATTGACTTCTTTTGGGAAAGAGATATGTTCTAATTCCTTTTAGAAACCCTCTTTTCTTTCCATTTCATTACACACCAAAGAACTCCGAGCAAGAAAACAAATCCTAAAGGCATCGCATAAGGATATTCCTTAAATCTCTCAAACAATTTCATTGCCAAATTAGATGCAAAATACCCTCCAATTCCCATCAAAGCACTCCATACAAAACAAGCAATACTATTCCATATAAAAAATTTCATAAAAGGATATTTACTGATCCCAACCACTAAAGGAAGAAGAGTTTTAAAACCATAAATGTATTTATTGATAAAAATAAGTGCAATCCCATAATGCCTAAACCAAAGATTGACAAGCGCAATTTTTCGCCTATGTTTTTGAAGATATTTTTTGAGATCTTGTTTTTGATTTCTTCCCAAATAAACCAACAATGCACTGCCAACAATATTGCCACAAGAAGCGATCAATAAACTCAAAACCAAATCCATTTTTCCCAAAGCAGATAAAACTCCGGCCGCTACAATTCCTACAAGTCCTCCTCCAAAAGAATAAAAAAACAAAAAAATATAGCCATAAGTCTCAAGATTCCCTATTGTTTCTTGCATATCTTCTCCGAATCATAAAAAATCATTACAAAACTATATATTTTACATTTAAAAAAATTCTAAGATAAATGTTCTTTTTGGTTACATTTAAACATAAAATATTTTGTTTTATCTTCTTGCATTTTTTTCCTATAAAAAAATCTACTACTATTAAAAAAGTAAAGTATCGGAGAGAATCAATGGAAGAAATCATCAAACAACGCTTACAAACTTTGAAACATACCTATATGAATCCAAGAGAATTTAATGATCAAGAAAAAGAATGGATTAAAAGTGCTATCAATCTTTTGGGGCTTCCTAAAGAGCATTTAGAATCATATTATGAGATTTTAAGTTATTCTCGTCTGAAAGTTATTTGGCTTCATATGGAAGAGTGCTCAGGATGTAGTGAAAGTATTTTGATGTCTTCTGATTTTAGTTTTGAGCGATTTGTTATTGATTTTATGCAGATTCAATATCACGATATGCTTATGGCCAATAGTGGTCATCAAACCAAACAAACACTCAAAGATTGTATCGGTCATGATCCTTATATTCTTATCGTAGAAGGAAGTGTTTCAGAAGAGGGGGATATGTTTCTTACACTTGGGGCTGAAGCTCATAGTGGAGCTCACGAATGTAGAGAGCTTGCTGAAAATGCCAAATTTATCGTTGCCGTAGGGTCTTGTTCTTCTTTTGGTGGAATCCAAGTCGCTCATCCCAATCCAACCAAAGCCAAACCTCTCTCAGAAATTATTCACAAGCCTACAATCAATATTGCTGGATGTCCTCCGAGTGATACTAATATCTGTACAACTTTACTTTATCTTGCAATTATGGGAGAAACACCTCCTCTTGATGAGCTTCATCGTCCTATATGGTCCCATGGGAAAACTGTGCATGATTTATGCGAACGCAAAGGAGCATTTGGAGCAGGAGAGTTTGTCCAAGAATTTGGAGATGAAGGATCAAAACTAGGCTATTGCCTTTATAAAGTCGGATGTCGTGGTCCTTATGTTTATAATAATTGTGGAAAAGTCAAATTTAATTCCAAAATGAGCTGGCCTATTCAAGCAGGACATGGATGCATCGGCTGTAGTGAGCCAAATTTCTGGGATAATATGGGAAAATTTGAAAATCCTATGGGGAATAACATTCCCAAACTAAAAGAAGGCAAAGAATATCTTCCAAAACTCGCAAGCTACACCAAAATACCAAAAATCTATTCTCTTGAAGAATTTAAACAATACTCTCAAAATGAAAATCTCAATCATGCCCTCTTAATCAAACTTGATTATGAAAAAAACACACTTCTATATTCTTATAAAGATAGTGAATGCAAGCAAATTGATGGATTTAGCTTTGAATCAAATCCTAGAATATTATTTGACACACTCGCAACCAAAACAAAAATTGGTGGAAAACTTGCCTCTAACTATTTCAAAGCTTTTCCAAGTAAAGAAACCTTTATCCAAACTCTCAGCCAAGAAAGCAAAATAAGTGGAAATCTTTGCGATATGTTTAGCGTGGTTTGCATGCTTTTGGGAGAGGATAGAATCTATTCAAATGCTGAATTGGTCAGCCTTGCAGAGCAATTTATCCACAACTATGGAAGCAAATATGCGATGAAATTTAAGACAGATTCTGAAGGAAAATACAATGTGGATTTTTCCAAATTCCTAAATCCTGTGTTCTCCTATGCTGTAGGTGGGCTTGATCTTTATGGAATCTGTTATGGAGTGATTGATAGCTATGCTGAGAGCTTTGGAGAGATTGCAAATGAATATGAACATATTATTTTGTGCGGAGATGTCTTTAGTGTTACACCCAATCTTTTCACACAAAAATTTCTTCAATACGGGAGAACAAAGAGATTTTACTTGGCTTTGGGGGAATAGTCTAAAATTTCTATAAAACTTCTAAAACTAGCACTTAGTCATTCTGACTAAGTGTGCAGAATATCTAATCAAAATCTCAAAATAAAATCAAAAACACTGCAAAACCAACAATAGAGAGATTGCAGAGCTTGGCAAATCCTTGGACTATCGCACAGAGATATATGGAGAGGAATATCGCTTTGGCATGGAGGGGGAAGTGGTAGAGATGTGAGTGTGTATGGTTTTGAATCATAACCCTTGTCATCTGGACTAAAAGTGAGAGTTTGGTTTAATGGAGTTACAGCTAGTTCAATAACCCTTTTTATTTTGCAAAATTTTCCAAAAATCGCACTCCCTGATAAATTTTAGAAACAACTTCAAAATAACCTTCTTCATTTTCTAAGTAATTATTAGAATTATTTCTTACTAGATCAACTTGTCTAAAAATTAAATCAAATTGTTTATCCAAAATTTCAAGTATTTTTGAGTTTTTATTTTGAGAATACTCTCTATATTTATTTGTTAAGTCATACGAAATTTTCTCATACTCACTCTTGTTTAGTTTTTCAACTTCAGTTAAAACAAGAACGATAAGAACTTGCATTGCAAAAGCTCCATTATATATATCCCTATTTAGTGGGATCACAATCCTGATTTGATCAAAAAATTGTTTCAATTCACGCAAAGTGAGATTTTTGTAGTTGCTTATAATTTCAATTAGAGCCAAGTTTATTTCATCTGTACGCAAGTTGTAGGGAATGTCCCTTTTTATGCTTTCGTAAAGAAATTGCTGATATTTACTTTGGTGATCTATGCTTAGATGATATTCCAAATCAAAAAATCGCTTGAGATATTGATTTGTATCAATGTTGCCATATTGAGATTTGATCGATTCCCCAAGCTGTTCTTTGTCAATAGAGAGGACAAACACCACGCCGCTTGTGCCAAAAAGGTGTTTCACTCTCTCCAAAAGCTCGATTGCATACAAGGGGCGACAACGATCAAGCTCATCAATAAAAATTACAAATTTTTTATCTGTAATATCTTGAAAAACTTTCTTTATATCTTCCTTGATTTTTTCAAGAAGTGATTTTTCTTTGGGATAATTTTTTACGCTTTTTTCAAACTCATCGCAAGCAATTTTTATAACTTCCTCATATCCTGTACCAAATTTTTGTTGCATATAGCCTTTTGCCAATTCCCAACTTCCCTTGACTCCAATTTTGGCTATCTTTTTAACTACTTTTTCCAACCCTTTTTCAACTGTTTTCTCAATATCCTCATTTTTCTTGATATAGCCCTGAATCTCCCCCAAAATCGCAATCAAAGGCTCACTAGAGCAATCATCTTCCCACGCACTAAAATATAAACTTGGAATCCCTTTGCTCACAAGATACTTGTGCCACATTTCTATAAAAGTAGTTTTTCCCATACCCCACGAAGCATTGACTGCCAAAACATTGAGTTCAAAATCACTCTCTATTAGCGAGGTTAGAGAACAAATTGCAGGTTCTCTCCCTAATTTATCGTTTTTAAAAATATCACTCATTTTTCTACTCCCTCAAAAATCCATACTCATAAATCTTTGGCTCTAATTTTTTAGCTAGGGTGTTAAGAGATTCTGTGAGAGTGGCGATGAGGACTTTGTAGTGAGAATCTTCTGCTTTGTTTGGGGGATTCATCACTCCTTTTGCATTCCTTCCTTGAAAAAACTCTTTGATGTCATAAAGTGAGGCATTGACATTATAGGGCTTGGTGCTGAAGTCTTGGGCGTGATAGTAGGCAAAAACCTCTCTCCCTGCTTCAAACACTGCCTTAGCTTCAGGGCTAAACTCTAGCTTCTCGCTCATTCCCTCACTTCCAAAAAGAGAATCCGAGCTAGTGTCTAGCTTGACTTTGCCACGCATAAAACGAGTCATAAAATCGCTTTCAAATGCACTTTTTGCCCCTACTTCAGATTCTGTAAAGGGAATAAAGTGGTTTGTCCCATTTTGACTTGAGATTTTGTTTTGTCCGTGAAAAAGAGTGAAAGCCAAACAATCACTTTGAAATTCCTTGTCCTCTTCCCATAATAAATTTGGAGCATAAAATTGATCTCTGTCATTGATCCAAGTTGCTTCTATTGCGTGGCGAACAGCAAGATATATAGCTGCTTGAATTAAATTTTTTGAAACAATCGATTGATAAATAATATGCGCATTTCCTTTGATATCAATAATGGCAATATGATTATTCTGCTGAAAATCTGGAGCATCTGCCATTAAATAGGCAACAATATTTTCACTCTTGGATTGAAAGCTCCTCAACCAATGATTGATAGTTTTATCTTTGATATTGTAGAACTTCTTATTTCCCAAAAAAACGATTTTCTCGATCAAATACTTTGACTTCAATTGATTCAAATTTTTGTTTTTTGCAAGTATCCCACATCAAAAAACCTATAGGGAATTTTCCTTTGACATTGTCAAAAGTATCTGCTGGAGTGATAAAGCCTCCTAAAAATTGGGCTTTGAAAGTTTCTCGGAATTTGATGAAGTTTTGAGAATTTACATATTTTAATGTTGAAAAGGCTCCCAATATACAACCACTCATTTCAGTATAGATTCTTATAAAAAATTGTGTAAAAAGCTCATTATTTGCTCTGCCTAATACTTCGTTATATCTTTCACTAGTTTTATTCCCTTTAGCAACCAAAGCTTTATGATTGCCCGTTTTCTTTTCTGTTGATGAGTTGCCTGCCTCAGCATAAGGGGGATTGATATAAATCACAAGCTTTTGCCTCTTTTTCTTATCTTTTAGTATTTCTTGCAAAGCTTTAGGAAGCTTTGAAGCTACAATGCCCCCCCCCCCCCGAAGAGCTTGGGGTATCAAAAAACTCATCATTGAGAAAATCAAACTGAAAAATGTGATTTTCAAAGAGGTTTGCTCCATTTTTGATTCTCTCTTTGATGACATCGACATCGGCTTGATCGAGCGTGGAGCAGAAGACATTTCTAGGATTAGAAAGCCCTGAGAGGAGATTGCCCGTCCCTCCTGCACAATCCCATATATAATACTCCTCTTGCCAATCCTCTCCTAGTGCTTTGGCCAAGTATTCTTGAGATTTTTGCACCCAAATTTTGGGAGTAAAAAACGCTCCTTTTCGCTCCCTGACATCTTGAGCGACTAGCAGATCCCTTCTTGCGATGATGTATTCCCAAAACTCCTCTCTTGGAGGGCGTTTATACACACTCCAAAAAATTTGATGAGCTTTTTGTTGATCTTTGAAATTTGCGATTTCATTGGTTTGTGTGCCAAGGAGTGTGAGTTTTTTGTTGAACTCATAATGCGAGCCTTTAAGAATGGCATAGAGCTTGTCTGTGATTGTGGAGTTTTCTTTGGAGAGCAAATCAGCTAGATAAAAATCAGCATCCAAAATTCCCACTTCCTTGGCTCTCTCCCAATCAATGCTAATGCTATCTTTGACCACCTCTACCCATTTGAAATACACGCTGACAAAGTTGTTTTTGTCTATTTCATATTTGTTGATTTCATCTGTAGTGAGATTTTGAGAGATAAAACTTGAGAGTTCTTTGCTTTGGTTTTCATAGAAAAATAGAATCATTTCTTTTTCTAAGATGGGTTTGAGTTGAGTGAGGAGAGAGAGGAATTGAGGGGTTTTGTGATCACTTGGGGTTACGCTCCAATTGATGTCGTTTTGATAAAAGATTTCTTGAATACACGCAAAGGGAAGAAAAGCAAACTTCTCTGTATCAAATGCTCCTAGGAATTTTGGAGTTTGCTGAGTATTGTAGCGATATTTTCCGATAGTGAGAATGAGCTGGATAAAGGACTCATAGACACAAGAATCTTTACCATTTTTGGCTTCCGCCCATAAGAGATTGATTTCACCCAAGATCCCAAGATTTTGTGTAATAGTGAAGTCGATCTTATCTCCAAAATAATTAAAGTCTTGAAAATACAAATCTTTTATCTTGCTTTTGAGTTTTTCTTCTGTGAGGTTTAAAAACTGATTCATCTATTCTCCATGTTAGATCAAATATTTTTTGCTAATTCCTTTGCCAAATCTTCTAATTCTTTTTCATCTTTTTTTTGAGCCAAGAGTTTGGCTTCTTCTTTTCTAAGAGCATCAAAAATCTCATATTCTTCATAAACAAGTTTTTCCATCTCTTCTTTGCTTATATTTCCATTCCCCTCCAAAACCTTTTTGCCCTGAAATTCCAAAAGCCTATCTACATTCTTTTTCCAAAAAGAAAGTGTCAGATCTTTTTCTTCTTTTACTCTAAGCTCTGCAGATTCTAAGAAAACATTGACTAAGCGATTAAGACGATCAAGTTCATCGGCATTGAGATAGTTTTTGGCGATGATAATGTCCCCCTTTCGCACTACACTTCCTTTCCATGCACTTAATCCCATATTCGGTTTAGAATGATCCGCTCGCTCACAAATCAATTCACTTGCTGTTTTTTCTGTAATTGCATAAAGAAGCTTATTTTGAATTTGTGCAAAAAACATTTGTGTCGCTTTATCATTTGAATCATAATCACTACTTAATGCAAAAAGATCACGCACTTTTTGATAAAACCGCATTTCTGAAGCACGAATCTCACGAATACGCTCCAAAAGTTCATCAAAATAATCTGTGCGTCCATTGGGATTTTTTAACCTCTCTGTATCGATCAAAAAACCCTTTTGGAGATAGGTTTGGAGATTTTCATTTGCCCATTTGCGAAATTGCAAACCTCTTTTACTTCTAACGCGAAACCCAATCGCTAAAATCATTTCCAAAGAATAAAACTTAACTTTGTATTGCTTTCCATCTTTGGCAGTTGTCAAGTTTTCTTTGACAACTAAATCTTCCCTTAATTCCGCGTCTTCAAAGATATTTTGAATATGTAAAGAGACATTTTGTTTAGAGGTGTCAAAAAGTTTGGCGATCAACTCTTGTGTAAGCCAGACACTTTGTCCAAATTCATAAAGCTCAACTTTGACCTTGCCATCTTGAGTGTGATAAATAAGAATATTATCCATTCTTATTTTTCTTCACCTTCATTATTCATTACTCCTTCAAATAAGAATCGATGCTCTTTTGGCAATGCCTCAAACAAAGCAAAAGCAAGTTCTCTGATTTCCCATAATGCTGCTTTTGAACTTCTTAGAATAAGGAAGTTTTGCAACGCTCTTGCATTCACACTCCAAGCTAGAGAAGTTTTGTAAGACTCAGGCATTGCATATTTAGCTAGATCATTTGAGATTCCCTCAAGAAGAAGAGTTTGGAGATTTTTAAGTGCTTGAATAGAAAATTCATCTACTTGTTGATTCCCACTCATAACTAAATATTTAGAAGCATTTTTTACAACATCTTCTTCACTTTTAAGTTCTTTAAGTGTATAGCGGGAGGATTTGACAGAAAGAGAAGCATGACGATGGCGTGCGAGTTCTTGCAAACACGCCCTAGAGATTCCCTCAATTGCAAAGTTATATGTAAGATGTTCGGCTACAGATCCATGCTTATGTTTATTTAAAATGCGATCAAGAAAATCTTTATCTGCTTGAATAATCTCATCTGTAGGAATTGTATAGCATCCTCCTCTTTCTTGAGATTGCCAACAAGTGCGTCCAGCTTGCACACAAATTGAAAGTGGTGTATGAAAAAGTAATGAAATCCTCATTTGTTACCTCCTTGAAATTTTAATCTTTGAATATGAGTGATTCCCACAGCAATTGCATCAGTAATATCCAAAGGTTTAATCTCTTTTGTGATTCCTAAAAGTTTTTTTACCATAAAAGCTACCTGTATCTTATCGGCTTTGGCTTTTCCTGTAAGAGCCTTTTTAACTTGCAATGGAGTATATTCATAAAAATTCCCAATCTCTTGCAAAATTTTTAAACTCAATGCCCCACGAAACTGAGCCAATTTAATCACAGTTTGAGGGTTATATGCATAAAAAATACTTTCAATTGCAACTTGATCAATTTTTTGGTGTTTGAGTACCAAATCAATACCTTCTACAAATTCTAAAATTTGAGCTTGTAATTCTCGTTCTTTGATTTTTATAAATCCTGCTTCAAGAAGTTTCATTTTTTGATTCTCAAAATTTAAAATCGCATATCCACAATTCCGACTTCCAGGATCAATGCCTAAAATATTCACTTAATTTCTATTCCTACTATGCTTTTTGTTAATATTTTTTCCAACAATTTCACAACTTTTTTCACATTGTGAAAACTTAAAAATGGAGCAATAAAATGATAGGAAATGATATATTAAAAAAACTTAAAGACAAGATAAGTCTTGAAGAATATGAACATTATATTTCTAAACTCAAATTTGATGAAAATGCCTCAAAATCGGATCTTAAAGTTTTCAGTGCTCCAAATATCTTTTTAGCAAATTGGATTAATAATAAGTATTCTCAAGAGATTGCTTTTCTTTTTGAAGAACATCTTCAAACTAAACCAGAAATCAAAATAATCGTTGAATCTAAAAAAGAAGATGTGAAAACTTCAACACTTCAACAAATCCAAAAAAAAACTATTACAAAAACCTTTCTTAATCCCTCTTATACTTTTTCTTCTTTTGTTGTAGGAGATAGCAATAAACTTGCTTTTGAAGTATCTAAAATCATCGCTCAAACCCAAGCCAAAAAATATAATCCTGTGCTTTTGTATGGGGGAACAGGTTTGGGCAAAACTCATCTTCTCAATGCCATTGGAAATGAAGTTGCAAATAAAGGCAAAAATGTTATTTATGTCACTGCAGAGCAATTTTTAAATGATTATATGGTCAGAATCAATAACAATACGATGGATCGATTCCGTGAAAAATATAGAAATTGTGATTATTTATTGATTGATGATGTGCAATTTTTTGGTGGAAAAGAAAAGATTCAAGAAGAATTTTTTCACACTTTCAATGAGTTACATAACAGTTTTAAACAAATTGTGATGACAAGTGATAAAGCTCCCAAAAAAATCCTTGGACTTGAAGAAAGACTTAAAAGTCGCTTTGAATGGGGATTTTGTGCAGATATTATTCCTCCAGAATTTGAAACAAAAATTGCCATCATTCAGCAAAAATGTCAAATCAATGGAATCCATATCGATGAAGAAACGATACATTTTTTAGCTTCACATATCAATGATAATATTCGTCAAATCGAAGGAATTCTTATCAAACTTAATGTTCAAGCTTCTATTATGGGACAAGATATCACCCTCAAAATGGCAAAAAATGCAATCAAAGAATCATTAGAAGAAAACAACGAAAATATTACACTCGAAAACATCATCAAAATGGTTTCAAAAGCTCTCAATATCAAACCCTCAGAAATTAAAAGTAAAAGTCGCACCAAAAAAGTTGCTGAAGCTAGACGTTTTGTAATTTATCTTGCACGATCATTGACGCCAAACTCAATGCCCGTCTTAGCAAAAGAACTCAATATGAAAGATCATAGTGCTATTTCAAAAGCCTATAAAAAAATGCAAGAAGAAACTGAAGAAAATCTTCACACAAAAGCAATTATTGATGAAATCAAAACAAAAATTCAAGAAGAGCAAACTAAGAAAGATCTTTGATTCTAAGATAAAATGATGGATTTATAATAAAATATTTAAGTGAATAAATGTGAAAAATAAAATCTTTCTTTTCACATCTAAAAAGTGCATAAAATAGGGAAAATACAAAGTTTTTCAACTTTTCACTTTGCACTACTATTTACTACTAAAAAAATATTTAAAATACATAAGGAGAAGCCAAATGAAAATCTCAATCTTTAAAAACACTCTTGAAATAGTCTTAAACAATTTTCAATCTTTTTTAGATAAAAGAGATTTTTCTCAAATCACATCTCATATCTTTTTTAAAACTATTGATAATAAACTTCTCTTAAGAGCAACTGATTATGAAATCGGGATTCAAGCTCATATTGATATTTTCAAGATTGAAGAAGAAGGACAAGGAACAGTTAGTGGAAAACAAATTTTAGAAATTATTAAACGCTTAAAAGATGATAAAGAAATCTTTCTTATTGCAGATCATGAAAATCTCACAATCAAACAAGGAAAAAGCCAATTTAAACTTCCTATGTTTAATTCTGATGAATTTCCAAATTTTCCAGTTTATAACACAGATACAAAAATTCAGATTCCATCTCATCAATTCATTGAAGCAATTAAAAAAATCAATCCTGCTGTTGGCACAAATAATCCAAAAATCGAACTCAATGGAGCTTTACTTGATATCAAAGAATATATGATTAATTTTGTTGCAACTGATACAAGAAGACTAGCATTGATGAAATATGAAACACAATCAATTAATACTCTCTCAATCATCATTCCTAAAAAAGCACTAAATGAAATTCAAAAACTTTGTGCTGATGATTTTGAAATTTATCATAATGAAAATCAACTCATTATCCAAACAGGAATTTATACATTTTCAACCAAACTTACAAATGGACGATTCCCTGATTATGAGCGTATTATTCCAAAATCATTTACTCATATTTTAGAGCTTCCTAAAAATGACTTTGTAAGTGCAATTCGCATTATTAATTCTGTCTCTCAAGAAATAAAAATGACCTTTAAAGCCAATGAAATCCTTTTTGAAAGTATGAGTAGTGAAAATTCTCAAGGAAGTACACAATGTGAAATACAAACAAATTTTGAAAATGAATTTAGCATTGGAATCAATTCTAAAAATTTACTTGATTTTCTAGCTCAAGTGCATGATGAAACTTTTACACTTTGTTTAAATGAATCAAATAATCCTTTTATGGTCAAAAGTGAAAATTTTTCAACCATCATTATGCCAATTGTTTTATAAAACCAAAATTTCGGAGTAAAAATGTCAGAAATCAAAGATTATGGTGCAGGGAATATCAAAGTCTTAAAAGGGCTTGAAGCAGTTAGAAAACGCCCTGGAATGTATATTGGAGATACAAATATCAATGGGCTTCATCATATGGTCTATGAAGTTGTGGATAATTCTATTGATGAGGCAATGGCAGGACATTGTAATAAGATTTCTATTCGTCTTACAAGTGAAGGAAGTGCGATCATTGAAGATAATGGACGAGGAATTCCAGTAGATATGCATCCTACTGAAAATCTTCCCGCAGCCACAGTTGTTTTGACAGTTTTACACGCTGGAGGTAAATTTGATAAGGATACTTATAAAGTATCTGGAGGACTTCATGGAGTAGGGGTCAGTGTTGTTAATGCTCTTTCTCGTCATTTGATTATGACAATCAAAAGAGATGGAAATATTTATAGACAAGAATTTCAAAAGGGAATCCCTACAACTGCTCTAGAGATCATTGGTACAACAAAAGAACATGGAACAACCATTGAATTTTTTCCTGATGGTGAAGTTATGGAAGTTCTTGAATTTGATTCAGAGATTCTTATTAAACGCTTTAAGGAAATGGCTTATCTTAATCGTAATATTACGATTGATTTTGTTGATGAAAAAAGTGGAAAAAGAGAAAAGTATCACTTTGAGGGAGGGATCAAACAATTTGTAGAAGATGTAAATAAAAAGCCCTTAATTTCTGAAATCATCAGTTTTGAAGTAAGTGAAGATGAATTAGAAGCAGAAATTGCTCTAGCTTATAATGAAGGCTATGATGAAAAAGTGTTGAGTTTTGTTAATAATATCCGAACTCCTGAGGGTGGAACGCATGAAGCAGGCTTTAGGGCGGGATTAAGTCGAGCGATTATGAATTATATTGAGGCTAATGCAAATGCTCGTGAAAAAGATTCTAAAGTCACTGGAGATGATGTAAGGGAAGGCCTTGTAGCTATTATTTCTACAAAAGTAATGGAACCTCAATTTGAAGGGCAGACAAAAGGTAAGCTTGGAAGCTCATTTGTTAAGCCAATCGTGCAAAAACTTACCTATGAAAAATTAACAAAATTTTTCGAAGAGAATCCTATCCAAGCCAAAGCAATTATGCAAAAAGCTCTTCTTGCTGCTAGAGGAAGAGAAGCTGCAAAAAAAGCAAGAGAACTTACGCGAAAAAAAGAAAATCTTTCTGTAGGAACTTTGCCAGGAAAACTTGCTGATTGTCAAAGTAAAGATCCAAGTGAATCTGAAATTTATCTTGTTGAGGGAGATAGTGCAGGGGGGAGTGCAAAACAAGGAAGAGATAGAGTTTATCAAGCCATCTTACCTTTGCGTGGAAAGATTCTAAATGTCGAAAAATCACGACTTGATAAGATTCTTAAATCCGAAGAAATCAAAAATATGATTACAGCTTTTGGATGTGGGATTGGTGAAGAATTTAGCTTAGAAAAATTGCGTTATCATAAAATTATCATTATGACTGATGCAGATGTGGATGGATCGCATATTCAAACGCTTTTGATGACTTTCTTTTATCGTTATTTAAGACCATTGATTGAAAATGGACATATTTATATTGCTCAACCTCCACTTTATCGTTTTAAAAAAGGGAAAAAAGAGATTTATCTCAAAGATGAAAAAGCTTTGAGTGAATATTTGATTGAAAATGGAATTGAAAATTTTAGTTTTGAGGGAATTGGGACAAGAGAATTACTTGAGATTCTTAAATATATTTCAGCATATCGCAGTGTTTTAAAAGAGCTTGAAAAGCGTTATGCGATGATTGAAGTCGTAAGATTTTTGATTGAAAATCGTGATTATATCGGGCTTGATTTTAAAGAAATGAGTCAAAAGATTGAAGAATTTTTAGAAAAAATTGAATGCAATATTCTTAATAAAATTATCTCTGAAGAAGAAATTTTATTCTATATTCAAACTAAAACAGGGCTTGTTGAACTTGTTTTAAATGATTCTTTATTTACAGATAATTATTTTGAAGAAGCTTATTTTATCTATAACAAAATCCAAGAAAGAGATTTAAGCTTTTTAGAAGGTAAAGATCTTTTAGATGTTCTAGAAGAAATTGAAGAGAGTGCAAAAAAAGGAGCATATATCCAGCGTTATAAGGGTCTTGGAGAAATGAATCCAGAGCAATTGTGGGAAACAACAATGACTCCACAAAACCGCACACTTTTGCGTGTAAAACTTGAAGATATTGAATCTGCTGATGCGATTTTTACACTCTTTATGGGAGATGAAGTAGAACCAAGACGAGCTTATATCCAAGAAAATGCTAAAAATGTGAAGCATTTGGATGTATAAATGGAATATTTTTATACATTTTATTCTTTGCCATTAGCTTGGATTTTTGGGATTTTTTATTTTATCCCTTGTGTGATTGCTTTTATTCGAAGTCATAGTAGTCGCTATGGAATTTTGATAGTAAATTTATTTTTAGGTTGGTTTTTTATCTTTTGGATTTTATCTCTAGCTTGGGCTTTAAGCAAAAAAGATTGAGGAGAAAAAATGTTTGAAATTTTGAGCAATATCAATGTTATTTTTTACCTTTTGGCTTATTTATGTGGAGGGATTCCTTTTGGTCTTATTTTTTGCAAAGTTTTCTTTAGAATCAATCTTAGAGAAGTTGGATCAGGAAGTATTGGTGCAACTAATGTTTATCGAGCAATCAAAGAAATCAATCCTCAAAAAGCAAAAACTTTTTCAATTTTAACTATTTTCTTAGATGCATTGAAAGGTCTTATTGTTGTGGCTTTGGCTAAGTTTTTTGGTTTGAGTTATGACACGCAATGGATGATTGCAGTTTTATCTGTGATTGGTCATTGTTATAGTCCATATTTAAATTTTACTGGAGGAAAAGGAGTCGCTACAGCAATAGGTTCTGTGTTTTTATTGATTCCAATTGAGGGGAGTTTAGGACTTTTAGTGTGGTTTATTGTAGGGAAGGTGTTCAAAATCTCTTCTCTCTCTTCTCTCTCAGGAGTATTAAGCGGGCTTATTTTGACCTTTATTATTCCTTATATCTTGCCATTACCTCAAAGTATTAATATTCTTTCTCAGATTCACTCTCATGCTCCTGTGATTTTGATTGGAATTTTGATCCTTTATACACATATTCCAAACATTATTAGACTCTTCAAAAAACAAGAACAAAAGATTTTTTGATGATTTTGCTTATAGAGCAATTGGAATTAGAAATTATCATTGGAATCTTACCTATTGAGCGAGAAAAGGCACAAAAGATCATCATTGATGCAGAATTAGAATATGACTATCAAGGAGAATATTTAAATTATGTTGAGATTGTGGAACTTTTTTCTTTTGAGTTGGAACAAAATCAATATGGACTTTTAGAAGAAGCTTTGCAAGATTTATCTCACAAGCTCAAACAAAAATTTTCTCAACTCAAAAAAATCTCTCTCTCAATCAAAAAACCTCATATTCTTTCAAACTGTATTGTAGGAGCAAAAATTAATTCATAAAATAATATTTATATGGTTTTATGAATTAATTTTTGAAACGGATTGTTTGAGTTTTTGAATTTGGTGGTTTGCACTCTCTTGAGCAACCTGATCAAGAGAAATCAGGAACTTATCCAAACAACAGATTTCAATTTTATAAAATACTTGATTACCTACTTTTTCATCAGAGATGATCCGAATATTTTTAAGAATAGAGAGAGCTTTAGAAACACTAGATTGATTTTCTTGGCAAAATTCTATGATTTCACTAACATTTTTTTTACCTTCACAAAGACACTCTAAAACTTTTAATCTTAAAGGATTACTAATAGCTTTTAAAATTTCAATTTTAATATTCATTTTCTTCCTTAGATAAAAATATAATTTATTTTATCTATTTTTTGATTTCAATAGATTTTAAAAATTATTTATAATAATATTCCAATATTAGAATATATATTTTAAGGAATATTTTTGAATTATTTATTTTTATCTTATTTCGTAGAATTTTTAAAACTCTTTTTTGAAATTTCATTTTTGTTTTTTGTTGTGGGGATGTTGATGAAATTCCTACAACACCACTATACATACACTTTTCAGAAATATCTTGCAAAGGATTCTATATCTTCTCATTGGAGAGGGATTTTATTGGGAGTAATAACACCATTTTGTTCTTGTTCGACAATCCCTATTTTTCGCTCACTACTAAAAACTAGATGTAATTTTGGAGCAAGTATTGCTTATTTTTTGACTTCCCCTTTGCTCAACCCAATTACTTTTGTTTTACTTTTTAAGATTTTAGATTGGAAAATTGCTATGTTTTATACGCTATTTATCACAATCTTTGTTTTTGTAATTTCTCTCATTTTTACAAAAATAGATTTTATGAAACTTTTGAACGAAGAATTTATCAAATCTTTATATCCCAAATTCTCAATTACTCCAGTTCAAAGAAAATGTTGCACAACTTCTTATTGTCCTACTTCTAATAAATTGACATGGAAGGGTTTATTTATTACAGAATTTCAAGATTATAAAAAGATTTTCCCTTATATTTTTATTGGAATGGCATTAGGGGCAGGGATACATAATTTTTTGCCCATAAATTTTTTAAGTTCTTATACAAATGGAAATTTATTAGAACTTATAATCCTAGCATTTATGGCTGTATTTTTATATATTCGGATTGATTTGGCACTTCCTTTGGGATTGGTTCTCATTCAAGCAGGGATGCCTACCGGATCTATGATGTGTTTTCTTATTGCTGGAGGCGGAGTGAGTTTACCCGAGCTTATTTTGCTTAGATCAATGTTTAAATGGCAATTTTTAATGATATTTATTGGAATTGTGATGGGGATAGCCATATTCTTTGGGTGGATTTTGAATCATTTCTTTTCTCTTTGATCTTGAAAATCCTCTTCTCTATCAATATCAAGAGAATCTTCTCTGCTCATCACATAGCCGATTGTATTGTCATTGAAGCTTGTTTGAAGACTAAGCTCTGAGATGAGATTGAGATAAATTGCACCATTGAGACGATAATAAGGAGGCAAATCTTGGCGACGCACAGAACTTGAAACTTCAAGCAAAGGAGAAAGAGCATTCTTTTGAAGAGTTCGCATAAAAAGTGGATGCTCATTGACTTCACACACACTTGTTAGACTTTGACAATTACAAGAAAGAAAAAGTTCATAAGCTTTTTTGATATGAGTTGCATTTCTCAAAGGAGAAGTAGGTTGCAACAAAAGAAGGACATCAAATTCTTTGCCTAAAGATTTGTATTTTTCTAAAGATTCCATCACACAATCAATACTTTTGCTTTCATCTCTTGCACTTTCTTCACTTCTTAAAAATGGCACACTTGCCCCATATTCTTTTGCAATCAAAGCATAATCCTCACTGTCTGTGCAAACAAAAACTTCATCACAAATTCCACTTTTAAGTGCGCTTGTAATGGTGTGAGACATCAAAGGAAGCCCACGAAAAAGACGAATATTTTTATCTTTTACGCCTTTACTACCACTACGAGCAGGAATAAGTGCCAAAACTTTCATAAAAAATCCACAAAGCTTTTTTGTAAAGGAAGATTCCAAATTGATTTATCTTCCAAAATGGAAATAAATTTTTCTGCACTTTTTCCATCACCAAATTCATTCTTACGATGGATAGGGATAGAGGGGATTTGAGAAATAGCTTGAAGAATCTGCTCAACCTTTTCATCACAAGATAAAATTGAAGGGTTGTTTTCAAAGCGCCCATTTTGGCGAGAGCCAAGATTGATACAGGGGATTCCAAAAAATGGAGCTTCTCTTACGCCCGCTGAACTATTGCCAAGGATATATTTAGCATGTTTTAAGAGAGTAAGGAAATATTCAAACTTGATTGAGCGGAAAGAACAAAATTGAGGAAAATCTTTATAGCTCTGAATCTTTTGGATAATAAGATTTGAGCCCAAATCATTATTAGGATAAATCAAAATGAAATTTTGTTTTGTTTGAGTGAGAGCTTGAAAAATATTTTCAAGTTTAGAAGGAAGATTTTCATATTCTGTTGTTACAGGATGATAAGAAAAGATTGCATAATCTTTTCCAAAGGGTTTGATTTGATAGTACTTTTCTTGCACTTCTTCAAAACTGGGCAATGTAGGTGAGTTCATTACATCTAGGTCAGGTGAACCAATGACAAAAATATGATCTTGTTTTTCTCCAAGTTGGATAAGTCGAGATTTGGCTTTTTGATTTGCTACAAAATGAAGATGAGCAAGTTTAGAAATACTGTGGCGGATTGATTCATCAATCGTTCCACTCACTTCCCCTCCTTCAATATGTGCGACTAAAATATTATTAAATGCTCCAACAATCGCCCCAGCAAGTGCTTCCAAACGATCTCCATGTACAACAATCATATCAGGTTTTTCTTTTTGGATAAAAGCTGAAAATTGGGCAATACATTCGCTCAAAGATAAATCCATTTGTTCTCCAAATTGGTAAGGAGTGGCCAAATGGACTTGATCAAATCCATCTTTATAAATCTCAAGATAAGTTTCGCCATAGAGTTTGAGTAAGTGCATCCCACATGCAAAAATTTTATATTGCAAATCTTTAGATTCTTTGATTTTTTGAATCAAAGGTTTGATCTTCCCCCAATCAGCCCTTGTCCCACTTAAAAAGACAATTTTTTTCAATCAATCATCTCCCATGTCAGATGAGTATCAGGGGCGATATCAATTTTTGCCCTCTTGCCTAAAATCTCTTCATAAGATTCTGCTTTGATTTCTCCAATCCCTGGTCTTTTGACCCAAAGATTTTCTTTGCTAAATATTTCACCTTTGCGGATAGGAGCGATACTTACACAAGTTGAAAAGGCAAAATCGATTGTTACTTGTTCTTCTTGAGTGGCCCTTTTTTCTCCTCCACGCATCAAAAAGATTTCTTTAGCACTTTGGATGAGATCTTTTGTTTCTTCTTCATCCATTGAACAAACAATATCAGGACCGATTCTATTTTTGTGATCAGTGAAATGTCTCTCAACAATACTTGCACCCAAAGCAATAGCACTTTTGCAAGCATTGTTATTGAGTGTATGATCACTTAATCCAATAGGGATATGAGGAAACTCTCTCATCATCTCTTGCATTGCTCCAAGTCGCACTAGATGAGGAGGTGTGGGATAAAGATTGGTTGTGTGGAGCAAAGCATAAGGGACTTTGAAACTTTCTAGAATCTGAACAGTTTTTTTGACACTTTCTAAATCATTCATTCCTGTAGAGACGATCATAGGCTTCCCAAAACTCGCGATATGTTTAATCAAGGGATGATTATTCATTTCTCCTGAGCCTATTTTATAGGCACTTACTCCCATTTTTTCAAGTCGATCTGCCCCAGCACGTGAAAATGGGGTAGAAATAAAAATCATCCCCTTGCTTTCCACATATTCTTTGAGTTCAAATTCTTCTTCTTCACTCAAAGCACATTCACTCATAATCTCATAAATACTTTTTTTGCTATTCCCAGGGATTGTTTTTTGGGCCAATGTACTCATCTCATCTTCAACAATATGGGTTTGATGCTTGAGAATTTCAACTCCTGCACGATGAGCACTATCAACCATTTCTTTGGCAATTTGTAAATTTCCATTGTGGTTGATTCCAAGTTCAGCAATCACAAGAGGTGTAAAGTCTGCGCCAATTTTGCGGTGTTGGATTTGGATATAATGCATAAAATCTCCAAAAAATTATTTTTTAAATTATATAAACTTTTTTAGAGGATATATTTTATGCACAATCAAAAACCCCCTATTGTTATTGCAGGTAATGGCCCATCTTTAGCTCAAATTGACTATACACGCCTCCCTCAAAATTTTGATGTATTTCGATGTAATCAATTTTATTTTGAAGATCGTTATTTCTTGGGTAAGAAAATCAAGGGAGTGTTTTTTAATCACAGGATAATTCGCGATATGTTTTTCACATACTATCAACTTCAAGAAAGAAAAGAATATGAGATTGAAAATCTTTATTGTCCTCTTCAGCCTTTTTCTATTGATGATCAAAGCCTTAAGTATTTTCAAAGATTAAAGTCAGAATATCCTACGGTGCTTGATTTTTGCTCATATCTTACTCAAGACAAAGAGATTTATGAGTGTATTTTGTATCACTATCTGTATTTCCAAAAGTTCTTACATATGGGGATTTATATGCTTGTTGTGGCTTACAATTTGGGTTACAGAGAATTTTTTTTAACAGGAATAGATTTTTATGAAGGTCAAACTCAATATGCCTTTAATTCCAAAAAAAATAATTTAATTCAGAGAGTTCCAGGATTTTCTAAAATGGAAGATCAGAAGAATTATTCATGCCACAGTATGGAATTTGATAAAAAAATTTTAGAAATTATCAAAAGAAAAGCCAATGTCTTCTTTTTGTCTGAAAATGAGCTTGTCGCACCTCTTGCACCAAAAATTGAAAATAAAGTGCCTTTTGAAGTTCAAAGCAAAGATGAAAACTATATCTCTGATCTTTGTCTGGCTCCGAGTTTTTCTTCTCAAAAACAAAAAAGAATTTTTGATTTTTTGCAAAGAAGTATTAAGAAAATCAAGAAGTTTTAATTAAAATCAAGTTCTATGGTTTTTCTTAAATAAACCTATCTTTAAAAGAAAGGAAAAAATTTGGAAAAAGTTGTTGAATTTCTGAATTCTATCAATACCTTTGCTTATGGGTATTATTTAGTTGGTTTATTAATCATTGTAAGTGTTTTTTATAGTTTTAAGCTCAAATTTGTTCAAGTCACAATGCTTAAAGAAGGATTACGCGTTATTGCAGAAAAACCCGATGGGAAAAGCGATGCATTAAGTTCTTTTCAAGCTCTAGCCATTTCTGTAGCTTCTCGTGTTGGGATTGGAAATATTGCAGGAATTGCTGTAGCTGTAATGGCTGGAGGGGCTGGATCTATATTTTGGATGTGGGTTATGGCTTTTTTTGGAGGAGCAAGTGCATTTGCTGAGAGTACTTTGGCTCAAATTTATAAAAGCCATGATGGCAATGGATTTAAAGGAGGTCCTGCTTATTATATGCAAAAGGCACTCAATCAACGATGGTTGGGGATTCTTTTTGCAATTATTTTGATTTTGACTTATGCTTTTGGCTTTAATGGATTGCAATCTTATACGATGACTTCCGCATTTGCCGTGTATTATCATAATCCTGATGGATTTGAGCAAAGTCATTGGACGATCATTATTGGTCTTTTTTCTTCAGTAATCGCAGCGCTTTTGTTTTTTGGCAAAAGTTCTTTAATTGGTAAAATCAATGCTTATATTGTCCCTGCTATGGCGTTATTTTATATTGCTTTGGCATTGATTGTGACTTTTATGAATCTCCATTTACTTCCAGAAGTTCTTTCTAATATTTTTGCTAAAGCTTTTGATTTTAAGGCGATTTTTGGAGGATTTGCAGGGAGTGCTGTTGTCATTGGGATTAAGCGTGGACTTTTTGCAACAGAAGCAGGAATGGGGTCTGCTCCAAATGCTGCAGCATCTGCTCACACAAGCCATCCAGTCAAACAAGGTTTAGTGCAAGCCATCAGTGTATTGATTGGAATATTGATTTGTTCGAGTACAGCTTTTTTGGTGCTTTTTTCACAGGCTTATTTTGAAGGTAGAACGACAGCATTGCCTCTAGTGCAAAAAGCAATGGGAGAATTTTTTGGTTCATGGGGATTGCACTTTGTGAGTATTGCTGTAGTGTGTTTTGCAATCACTTCACTTTTGGGAAATTATTATTATGCACAAGCCAATATCAAATACTTGACAAATTCCAAGCTTGTTATGTGGATTTTTAATGCTTTAGCAGTTGCAATGGTTTTTATTGGATCGCAGATGAATCTCAAATTAGCTTGGGAGCTTGCAGATGTGTTGATGGCTGTGATGGCGACATTAAATATCATTGCAATTTTACTTCTCTCTCATATCGTTAAAATTGCACTAAAAGATTATTTAGAGCAAAGAAAAAAAGGAATTGAACCTAAATTTGATCCCAAAAAATTAGGGATTAAAAATACTGAGTGTTGGGAGTAAATCTTTTAAAAAGGGACAGTATGCATTATAAGATTTTTTGTGATGAGAGCAATCATTTAAAGTATAAAACTAAAACTAATTTTACGCTTTCATCTCATATTATGGTCTTAGGTGCCATATGTGTTCCTTCAAGCTCCATGGCCTTTGTTAATAGGTATATTAAATTCCTCAAACATAAATACAATTATCAAAAAGAGTTAAAATGGACAAAGCTCACTTTTTCTCAAAAACAATTTTATAGTGAATTGATTGATTTCTTTTTTGATAGTGTCGATTTAAGATTTCAGGCTCTTGTTGTTCCAAATAAACAGGAATTGGAACATGATAAATATAATCAGGGAAGCCAAGATATTTTTTATTACAAAATGTTTTATTATGTTTTAAGGAATTTGCTTAGAACAGAAAGCAGAGCAGAAATTTATTTGGATTATAAAGATACAAGATGTGCTCCCAGAATGAAAGAGCTTGAAAGAGTTCTGTGTCATGAGTATAAACAAATTAAGTGCTTTACTGTAAGATCGCATGAGTCTTGTCTAATCCAATTGACAGATCTTTTAATCGGAGCAATTGCCTATAAAGCAAGAGATGATATTGATCATATGAGTAAGATTAAGAATTATATTGTTCAAAAATTGGAACAAAAAACGAATATCCAACTAGAACAAGGAACGCCACCTTGGGAAACAAAATTTAATATTTTTCGAATCCAATTAGGAAAGAGCAGATAGTGTTTTCCTTGTTGGATTTCTCACAGTGTAGTTGTTTAGAAGAGAAAATTAATTTAGCTTATACAGTGTTTAAAAACGATTTTTCGGAGACACAGTGTTTTTTAAGAGATATTTTCATTGATATTAAAAATAGGCAAAAAATCAAAATTGAAAATATGGAAGTGGAGGAAGTATTTTGGCACATTATTAGTCGTAAAAATAATGGGAAAAGAGAGTTTGATATATTGCGAGCAGAGCGCATAGGCTGGATTAAGGCAATCTTTTTAAATTATAATAATGTTCGATTAGTAAAGTTATTTTATTTTTTTGAAAAAACAGGTCAGATTCGATTATATCTATGGTTATATCAATATGATTTTGTTGTTATTTTAGAAAAAATTATTACTTCAAGCAAAAAAGCTTTTATTGTGACAAGTTTTTATATTGATAATCTAAAGAAGAAAAATAGCTTTCAAAAGAAATATATAGATTATATTGCCAAAAATGATAAAAGACTTATAAATTGTGAATGGTTTTAAGCGTTTGGTGGAGGATTGCGGCACCTCCAAGCCACCTCTTTCTACCACCGGTAGTTGAGCAAGAGGAAATATAGCGTTTTTTATTTTTTTTTGCAAATCTTAAAATAAAGGGAAATCATGAAGTCTATTGTTATTGCAGGTAATGGCCCATCTTTAGCTCAAATTGACTATACACGCCTCCCTCAAGATTTTGATGTATTTCGATGTAATCAATTTTATTTTGAAGATCGTTATTTCTTGGGTAAGAAAATCAAGGGAGTGTTTTTCAATCCATTTGTGTTGAAGCAACAATTTTGGACTCTTCATCGTCTCAAAGACAAAGGAGAATATGAAGTAGAAGATGTTTATTGCAATATAACAATGGGGAAATGGGATAGAGAATGGGGCAATGGAAAATCTAAAAATTTAGAAGAAGAGCTCAAATATGATTATCCAAGTGTGAAAAGCACCTATCCATACTTATCGGCTATGAAAGACTTTGATGCTTTGTTGAAATTTTTTGTGCTTTATTATAATTTGCGCTTTACAAGTGGAGTGATGATGCTCATCACAGCTTTGGCTCAAGGTTATAAAGAAATCTATCTTACAGGGATTGATTTTTATGAAGATGGAGGATTGAGCTATGCTTTTGAAGTCAAAAATAAGCCTAGATTATCTCAATGTATCCCGCTTTTTGATCAAGAGGGATTCAAAGATCAAGTGCATCAAAAACATGTAGATATTGAAGGCATTAAGCTAGCCTCTATGCTTGAAGGTGTGAAAATCTATGCTCTCTCACCTTCAAGCACGCTAGCACAAATTATCCCTTTGGCTCCATCCCAAAATCAAACAAGCTTTGAGGTCTATTCTAAACCCAAAGATTATATTTGTGATTTTGTTGAGCTTCCTGAAATAGATAAGAAAGATGCTTCCATCCCCCCCCCCTTACGACTAATGGCCCAGAAAGCTTCACAATCAGGAATAAAATCAAACAATTTTTTCGTCAAATTATTTCTTGATTCTCTTGAGCTTTTTAGAGGGATTGTCTATTTGATTTTAAATAAGCGATGATCTTTCCTCCTTGAAAGCTCAAGGAGGAAAGAAATGGGGAAAGTTAAGAGTGTAAATGATTTTTTTGAATCTTTTCTTTTGGCAAAATAAGATTAAGTGCAATCGCACAAATTCCTCCAGCAGCAATCCCTGATGAAAAGAGCGTTTTAAACCAAGTGGGCATAAATTGCAAGATCTCTGGGTGATTATTGATCCCCAGTCCGATACCAAGCGATAATGCGATAATAAGAATGGATCGACGGGAGAGATCATCTTTGGAGATGATTCTAACACCAGTTGCTGCGATTGTCCCAAACATAACCAATGTCGCACCCCCCAAAATAGGCTCTGGTATCTGAAGCGTGAGCGTAGCAACAAAGGGAAAGCTTCCAAGAATCATTAGCAAAATAGCCACAAAATAACCAACATATCGACTAGCAACACCTGTAAGAGCGATAACACCATTATTTTGTCCAAAGCAAGAATTAGGAAAAGTATTAAAAAAGGCCGAAAGACAAGAGTTGATTCCATTGGCTAAAACTCCTCCTTTGAGTCTTTTGAAATATTGCTCTCCTTTGATGGGTTGATTGCTGACCTCTGAGGTAGCTGTAATATCTCCGATTGTTTCAAGAGAAGTCACTGCATAGACAAGGATAAAGGGGAGGATTAATGTATATTCGATTCCAAACCCAAAATAAAGAGGCGTAGGAAAAAAGAAAGAATGCTCATTTGAAGAAAAATCAAAGCTAAATCCCTCAAAGCTATAGGCTAGAAAAACGCCAATCACAATGGCAATAAAAAGAGAAGAGATACGAATATAGGGGTTTTTAAATAGATTGAGCAAGATAATCATAACAATCACACTGCAGGCTAAAAAGAGATTTTCAAAGCTCCCAAAACTCCCCTTTTCCATCGCGCCATATCCTCCACCAGCATTGATAAGTCCTACATTGATGAGACTAAGTCCAATGATGAGCACAACGATTCCTGAAACAAGTGGAGAGATGATTTTTTTGACAAAAGGAAGAGTTTGAGAGATGAGCATCTCTGTGAGTGAGCAAAGCATCAATGTGCCAAAGATTGCTCCAAGCATCGCCTCATCGCTCATTCCTTCATTTTTGAGCACCAAACCCCCCAAGATGATAGGAGAGACAAAGTTGAAACTTGTCCCTTGAATGGAAAGAAGCCCCGAACCAATAGGGCCAATGGTGTGAATCTGCAGGAGTGATGCCAATCCTGAGGCAAAAAGAGACATAGAGATGATGCGTGCAGTGTCTTGTGGAGAAACCCCCAATCCTTTGCAAATAAGAAGTGCTGGGGTGATGACTGCGACAAACATCGCAGCCAAATGCACACAAGCACAAAAAAAAGATTTTAAAAATGGAGGTTTGTCTTCTAGGGCATAGATCAAGTCATTTTGCATAGAATTCCTTTGGGTTAAAATGTATAAGCAAATTTTACCCCAAGATTGAATGGGTTGCCTGCTGTATAGGCCTTGCCATTACTATCCCAAAGCACACTTGTGGCATAGCGAGAGTTTGTAAGATTTTGAGTAAAAAGTGTGATTTCATAATGCTTAAAGAGTGTATAGATCAGACTAAGATCCCAAATGGCAAAGGCTTTTTGGACAAGATCTTGTTGGCGATTAAAATCATCTAGATAATAGGTGCTTGAAAATGTTAATAAATTGGCAAGCACTAGGGAGTGATTAGAGGATTGATAGATAGCAAAATCAGCTCCTGCACTAAAGCTTAAAAGGGGAGAGAATCTTGTGCTTTGTCCTCTGAGATCATAATGGCTTTTGTTTCCTCCAATCAGCAAAAATCCTTTGTTTTTATCATCTTTCCCAAATGCAGAGTAGCCCATATTGATATTGACAAAAGAAGATAAAAAGGAGTTTTGATAAGAAACCTCCAAATCGATCCCAAAGGCATAAGATGTGCCAATATTTGTGATGCTTTTGTTGTATCCCTCTCCTACATATGCCTGAGTTTGGGTTCTCAAAATCCCATAAAGCGAACTATCAAACTTAATGGAATGATTAAGGAATTTTGAGCGATTGCCTAGTTCGATGGAATAGATTTGTTCTTGTTTGTAAGGAATTGTATCTGTATCAGCAAAGGGAAATTTTGAGAATCCTCCTGGTTTTGTTAAGTTGGAGAGTTGCAAAAAGATGAAATGATCAGGAGTGATATGATAAGAGATATTAAGGCGAGGATTGATAGCGTGGAATAGGGCAACATCACTATATGGAGCCATCAGGGGCATCATAGGAGGCAGTGGAGAGTGAATGAAGGATTGATAAAGTTGGTAGCGGATTCCAAAGTTAAAATTCCAATTGCCATAGGGAATAAAAGCATCTGCATAGAGGGCAAAAGTATTGATTTTTTCTTTTGCTTGCCATGTTCCATTGTAATAAAGGGGAGGTTCTCCCATCCCATCTACTCCTCCTGAGGCGCTACCTGTGGGGACATTATCCATCCCATTGTCCAATAAGAAAAATTTGTAATATGCCCCAATGATACTTTCGATGCCCTTTGAGTAAGTGCTATGCAGTTTGATTTCTTGGATGAATTGCAAGGTGTTGTAGTAGTTTCCATCACGCTTTTCATCTTTGACAAAGATTCCAGGATAGCTATTGCCCAATGTATTTGTTTTTTGAAAGGCACTCATTGAGCTGAGGGTCGCATCTGAGAAAAAATATTCCATTTTGAGGCTTACATTGTGTGCTTCAAGAGAATTGAATGGGTTTTTATTAAAGATTTTGTTTTGCACTCCAGCTTGATATTCCTCATAGCCTGAGATTTGCTCTCCATTTTCAAATTTTAAAGAATCAAATTGAGCTTTAGAGAGAAAAAAATCTTTATGTGTGAGTGTGTAGTGGTAGTTGTAATTTGCCCAGATGAGAAATGATTCTGTTGGGAGATAGTATAGGATTACTCCAGCAAGGATACTATCCCCGCTATTGAGCATTTTTTGGCTTTGAGGATCTTTTAAAAATCCATTGTCTCGGATGTAGCGAAAGTTGGCTTTTCCCCATAAGGTATTGGGAAGGAGATTCCACCCAATGTAGGCATTGAGATCTTCTTGCAAGATTGAAGCACTCACAGATGCTTTGGCATAGTTTTTAGAAAGAGGGTTTTTAGTCTGAATTTCAATCAATCCCAAAGGAGCATTTTCTCCATAGAAGAGGCCCTCTGCACCATTGATAAGTCGAATAGATTCTATATCTCCCAATGTTTGAATCATAAAATTTGGACTTTGCGGAACGCCATCGACATAGAGTCCAAGCACATAAGAATAATAATCCGGTCCAGTAACTCCCCTAAGGGTGATCATCGGAAATGTATCACTTCCTTGAGGATAAATTTTGAGATTGGGAAAGAATGCATTGAGATTGGAAGTTGAGGTTGCAAAATTTTGTTCTAATGCTTTGCCTTGGATACTTTTTGCGCTTTGTATGCTTTGTGACTTGGTGGCATACTCAGGGGCCTTGACTTCTATTTGAGGGGTTTCTAGGGTTTCTCCAAAAAGTGAGGTAAAACTTAAAATATAAAATAAAGTAGAAGTTTTCATCATCTTGTCCTTTTTAAAAAATGACAAGCGAGGGGAGTATAGATTCTAGCGTTCCCGACGCTGGCATTACCCAGATCCGGTTCGGTCTAAGCTCACAGCTTACTCTCAGCCTATTTATAGGCTCCCGTCACTTGAAGTTTGGATTCTAGCAATAAAAACTTTTTAAAAGTCAATGATTTTTTTCTCATTTTTTAAATATAATGAGAATTCAATCTCAAACAATAAGGAGTCAAAAGTGTTATCAAAAGAAGTAATTGAAAAATTAAATGGACAAATCAATAAAGAAATGTATTCTGCAAATCTTTATTTGAGTATGAGTTCTTGGTGCTATGCTCAAGGATTTGATGGGGCTGGGGCATTTTTGTTTGCACATGCAGATGAGGAGAGCGCACATGCTAAGAAATTGATCACCTATCTCAATGAAACAGATTCAAAAGTAGAGCTAGAGTTGATTCAAAAGCCAATGAGCGAGTTTTCTTCCTTGATTGATGTGTTTGAGAAAACATATGCTCATGAGGTAGAAATCACTCAATCAATCAATGAGCTTGTTGATTTCACGCTTTCTTGTAAGGATTATCCAACTTTTAATTTCTTGCAATGGTATGTGAGTGAGCAACACGAAGAAGAAGCGCTTTTTAGAGGCATTGTTGATAAGCTCAAAATGGTGAGCGATAGTGGAAATGGACTTTATTTGGCTGATCAATATATCAAAAGCTTGATCAAAGGATAAATGAGGGGGAGATTGGAGACTTCCTCCAATCAAATTTACAACAAATGAAAAATCATATTTGAGCATAGCAATCAAGACAAGATGAAATGATGGAATCTTGTCTTGATCTAATCGCTTAGATCTCTAAGCAGTGAGGATTATTTAAAATACTCAACCGCTCCTTTGAAAATTTTCATCTCAAAATTTCCTTGAATATTTTTATAGAGATTTTTCCCAGTGCGTTCTGTATGTCCCATTTTCCCAAAAACTCTTCCATCTTCTGAAATGATTCCCTCAATAGCATAGATTGAGCCATTGGGATTGTAATCAATGCAGGCACTTGGATTGCCCTCCAAATCTACATATTGTGTCGCAATCTGTCCTTTTTGAATCAAAGTATCAATCATTTCTTTAGAGGCATAAAAGCGTCCTTCTCCGTGCGAAATGGGGACAGAGAAAATCTCCCCTATTTGAGTTTGGGAAAGCCATGGAGAGGCATTGGAGCATACTTTGATTTGGACAATTTTGGATTGATGTCTCAAGATTGCATTATGCAAAAGCGTAGGATGAGAGGGGCGAGAGGGGATGATCTTCCCAAAAGGAACAAGTCCTAGTTTAATGAGGGCTTGAAAACCATTGCAAATCCCTCCAATAAGCCCATCTTGCTGGGATAAGAATCGCTCTATCTCTTCTCTTAGAGTTTGATTGTAGAAAAAGGACTTGATCATTTTGGCTGAGCCATCAGGCTCATCTCCACCAGAGAATCCTCCCGATAAGAAAAGGATTTGAGAATCTCTAAGGGCTTTTTGCATCTTGTGAATTGATTCTTGGATTTGTTCATTTGTGCGATTTGCAATGATGAGGGTTTGGACTTCCGCCCCTGCTTCTTCAAAAGCTCTTTGCGTGTCGTATTCGCAATTTGTGCCAAAAAACACTGGGAGGATCACGCGAGGCTTGAGATGCTTGAGATAGGATGCAGTATAAGATGTGTTTGTTTTTTCAATAGGTGCAAGTGGGATTTGCAAAGATGGAGCATCTGTTTTATAAAGAGATCTTAGGGGCTTTTGATAAAGCTCTAAGAGCTCTTTTAAAGAGAGAGAGGAGTCTTTGTAGGTTATGTGAGGGTGTGAGGAAGTTTCTCCTAATTTAACCCCAAAATCAAGCTCTTGCGTGCTTTCTATGACAAAAGAACCATAAGAGAGAGAAAAGATTTCTTCCATGCAAACAGAATCTTCAAATGCAAAGCCGATCTTGTTGCCAAAACACATTTTCATAATCGCTTCTGCCACTCCTCCAAAGGTTGGCGTATAGGCTGAGAGAATGATCTTTTGTTCAATCAAGCTTGAAATGTTTTGGAAGTGCTTTTTTAGATTGTCAGGCAGGCCAAAGGAATCTAGCTCAGGCTTGATCCAATAGACAAAATGATGGGGAGATTTGAATTCTGGAGAGATAAGAAGCGAGCTGTCTGTCGCACTAAAAGCAAAAGAGACAAAAGTAGGGGGGACATTGAGCTCTTCAAAGCTCCCACTCATCGAATCTTTTCCTCCAATCGCACAAATCCCAAGACGCTTTTGTGCCAAAAACGCTCCCAATAAAGTAGCAAGAGGCTTCCCCCATTTGAGGGCATCTTGTCTGAGGCTTTCAAAATATTCTTGGAAGCTTAAATAAATCTCTTCAAATTTTGCTCCACAAGCAATCAGCTTACACACAGATTCAATGACCGCAAGATAGCCTCCCCTGCAAGGATCTTGTTCGCAAAGATAAGGATTGAAACCATAGGAGGCGATAGAGCAGGTCGTCGTATCTTCAAAGGGGATTTTATGAGCCATTGCTTGAATGGGTGTGATTTGGTATTTTCCTCCTAGGGGCATAAAGATCGTATTGCTTCCGATTGTGGAATCAAATTTTTCAACCAATCCTTGTTTGGAGCAAACATTGAGATCTTGAGCTAGGTTTTGGAAACCTTGGACAAAAGTGTGATTGATAGATGAAATTGGCTTGGGTTTGGAGATATGAGCTTTGGCATATTTTGTAGCCCCATTGCTTTGGAGAAGTTCTCTAGAGATTGAGGCAACGATTTTGTTTTGATATTTCATCGTGACATATCCATCATCTGTAACAAGCGCGATAGGGGTGCTTTGGAGATTTTCTTCTTCTGCAAGTGTTTGGAATAGCTCCAAATGTTCTGGGGCAATCACAACAGCCATTCTTTCTTGAGATTCGCTTAAAGCAAGGTCAAAAATACTGAGCCCTTCGTATTTGCAAGGAATCTTGTCTAAAAAAATCTCTACACCCTCAGCAAGTTCAGGAACAGCGATGCTTACGCCTCCAGCACCAAAATCATTGCATCGCTTGATGAGTCGTGTTACATTTTTGTTGCGGAAGAAGCGTTGGATTTTTCGCTCTTGAGGGGCATTGCCCTTTTGCACTTCTGCGCCACATAGGCTAAGTGAGTTGGCGTGATGAGCTTGAGAAGAGCCTGTTGCTCCTCCACATCCATCGCGTCCAGTTTCTCCCCCAATAAGCATAATCATATCCCCTTTTTGGGGGGTTTGGCTGATGATATGCTCTTGTGGTGCAGCTCCCAAAACTGCCCCAAGCTCTAGGTGCTTGGCCTTATAGCCCTCATGATAGAACTCTTCTACCATTCCTGTAGCAACACCGATTTGATTGCCATAAGAGCTATATCCTTCCGAAGAAGATAGGGCGATTTTTCTTTGAGGAAGTTTCCCTTCTCGTGTTTGGCTAATAGGTTCAAGAGGGTTTGCACTTCCTGAGATTCGCATACCTGCATAGACATAGCCTCTTGCTGAGAGGGGATCTCTGATGGCTCCGCCAATGCAGGTGGAAGCTCCTCCAAAAGGCTCAATCTCTGTGGGGTGATTGTGTGTTTCATTTTTGAAAAACAAATAATAAGGCTTAGAGCCTTGGGGTGTTTTGACTTGGATAGAGAGCGTGCAGGCATTGTTTTCTTCGCCTTGTACAAGCGAGGAAAGTTTGGGCTTGAGATATGTGCTCATAATTGTTGAAAGATCCATCAGTGTGATGGGTTTTGTGCGTTGCAATTCATCACGCATTTGAAGATAATCTTGATAGATCTGTTCAGCCAAGGGATCTTCAAAACTTACCTCTTGAAATTGTGTGAAAAATGTCGTATGTCTGCAATGATCAGACCAATAAGTGTCAATGATTTTGAGCTCTAAAAGATTAAGAGGTTTTTGTGTCTGTTTCAAAAAGCTTTGAATGAGCTTCAAATCTTGCACATCAAGGCTTAGGCGATATTTACAAATCAAGGATTCAAAATCTTCAAATTCTAAAAAATCCTCAATGATTGGAGGAGTGAGTTCAGGAGAGATTTGTGCTTGAGGAATGGGTTTGGAATCTAGTTTGACTTCTTGTGTTTCAAGCGGGTTGAGAAGATAGGAGAGGATTTTTTCTCTTTCTTGAGGGCTGATAGCTCCATAGAGTTTGTAAATTTTTGTATGCTCAACCTCAACGCTCTCATTGCCCAAAAGCATTTGCAGGCATTGTTTTGCAGAATCGCTCCTTGGATCAAATTGTCCTTTGAGGATTTTGATTGCAAAGTATGCATCACAATCATCTAAATCAAGTGCGTCCAAGATTTCATCAACTTGGGGTTCGGCAAAAATCACTTCTTTGGCATGTTCTAAGTCTTGAGAAGAAATATGTGTAAGGCTATATTGGTTGATAATTGAGATTTTTTCAAGACAAGAGAGGGAAAAAAGCTCCTTGAGCTCTTCTTGTAGGTGTTTGGCTTCAAAGTCAAACCCTTCTCTTTTTTGCACATAAAGCTGATGAATCATTGTTGCTCCTCTATATCTTTTCCAATATCTGTGCGGTAATAACGATTCTTAAAATCAATTTGAGAAATTTTTTGATAGCTTTCTTGTCTTGCTTCTTGGAGTGTAGAGGCTATTGAAGTGACGCTTAAAACACGCCCTCCAGAGTTGATGAGATGATGATCTTTTTCTTTCACCCCTGCAAAGCAAATTTCAAATGAAGAAGGATAGGTGATGGGATGGCCTACTTCAAAATCTTTGGGGTATCCACTAGAGGCCAAAACAACACAGCAGGAAGCTTTTTCTTCAAAAATCACATCTTCTGTCCTAAGTTCTCTTTTGGAAACCTTGAGCATAATCTCAAATAAATCACTCTTTAAAAGAGGCAGGATTGTTTGTGTTTCAGGATCGCCAAAGCGACAATTGTATTCAATGACTTTGGGCCCTTCTTTTGTTAGCATGAGACCAAAATAGAGACACCCTCTAAAATCTCGATTCTCACTTTGCAATCCTTTGAGAGTGGGGAGGAAGATTGTTTCCATACATTTTTGAGCGATTTCTTTTGTGTAGTATGGGTTGGGGGCAATGCATCCCATTCCGCCAGTGTTGAGCCCTTGATCCCCATCAAGAGCTTTTTTATAATCCATTGAAGAAATCATAGGCGCGATATTTTTCCCATCACAAAAAGCAAGAATAGAAGCTTCTTTTCCTTCTAAAAACTCTTCAATCACAACTTGCTTTCCACTTTCTCCAAAAATCTCCTCTTCCATCATTTCTTTGAGGCATTTGACCCCTTCTTGCAAAGTTTGAGCGATGATAACACCTTTGCCAAAAGCAAGTCCATCGGCCTTGATAACGATAGGAAAAGATGCTTGATGTAAAAACTCTATCGCCTCTTGAGTAGAAGAAAAAGTCCAGTATTGCGCTGTTGGGATAGCGTGTCTTTTCATAAAATCTTTTGCAAAGATTTTGCTTCCCTCTAAGATTGCGCCATTTTGTCTAGGACCAAAGCAAGCAATTCCTGCTTCTTCCAAAACATCTACCATCCCCCCAACCAAGGGATTATCAGGAGAAACGATCACAAAATCAAGCTTTTGTTCTAATGCAAACCCTAGCACCTCTTCATTGCGCGTAATATCAAGAGGGACACATGTGGCTTCTTGTTGCATTCCTGCATTTCCTGGGATAACAAAGAGTTGTGTGATTTTGGGATTGTGCTTGATTTTTTTCAAAATCATATGCTCCCTTCCACCGCTTCCAATAATTGCAACTTTCACAAAAACCTCCTTAATGGTGAAATAATCGCGTATGAGTAAAGATCATTGTTAGATTGTGCTCATTGCAAGCTTCAATCACTGCTTGATCTTGCTTAGATCCTCCACTTTGAGCGATATAAGACACCCCGCTTCTAACAGCTCTTAAGATATTGTCTGCAAAAGGGAAAAATGCATCGCTTCCTAGGCTCACCCCTTGAATGGATTGGAGATATTGCTCTTGTTCTTCTTTCAAAAAGGGTTCAGGTCGCATAGTAAAAAACTGATCCCATTGTGAGGGAAGCTCATTGTGGATGTATTGATAGACTAGATTGTCCTTTGTTGGGCGTTTGAGAGAATCAATAAAGGGGAGTGCAAGCACTTTGGGGTGTTGTCTGAGATTCCAAAAATCAGCTTTATCTCCAGCAATCTTTGTGCAGTGGATGCGTGATTGTTGTCCCGCTCCTACTCCAATAGCTTGAGAATCATAAGCAAAACAAATGGAATTAGATTGTGTGTATTTTAGAGTGATGAGCGCAAGAATGAGATCTGTTTTGGCTTGAGGGGGGAGAGTTTTGTTTTGGGTGACAATATCTGCAAGAAGAGATTCATTGATTTGTATTTCATTGCGTTGTTGCTCAAAAGTGATTCCAAAGACTTCTCTTCTTTCAAGAGAATGGGGAGTGTAGTGCTCATCAATTTGGAAGATATTATAAGTTCCTTGACGCTTTTGTTTGAGTATCTCAAGTGCTTGAGGGCTAAAAGAGGGAGCAATGATTCCATCTGAGACCTCTTGAGCGATTAGATATGCAGTGATCTCATCGCAAGGATCACTTAAGGCGATAAAATCTCCAAATGATGACATACGATCTGCCCCTCTTGCTCTTGCATAAGCTGTGGCAATTGGAGATGAGTTGAGGTCTTTGCATTCTTGAAGAAAAAGTGCTTTGATGAGCGAATCAGGAAGTGGATTGGCAAGGGCTGATGAGGTGGGGCTGAGATGTTTAAACGAAGTAGCACAAGGGAGTTTTGTCGCCTCTTTGAGTTCTTTGACAAGTTGCCATGCATTGAGTGCATCCAAAAAATTGATATAGCTAGGCGAGCCATTGAGGACTTTGATAGGAAGCTCTGTTTGGCTAAAGATTCTGGCGTGTGTTTGATTGGGATTGCACCCATATTTGAGTTTGATTTCTTGCATTATTTTTCCTTTGTGTTGAAGATGAGAGTTTGGACTTGTTGTGTGTGAAGATGGATAGATTGGACGCAAAGAGAGATTTTGTATTCTGCATCAAGATGATTCCAAATCAATGTGGCAAATTCTTCTAGAGTTGAGGGAATCTGAAGGGCCTTAGGTTCTCCCAAAAAAGAAGGAAGGGGATGAGAGTCATAAGCATAAGTATGGATCAAATGGCCAATTCCAGCGATGCTTTCATATTCATAAAAAAACCGATTGCAAGAATTGTGAAAAGCTTTGAGGATACTCATTTGATAGGTGGGAGTAGGAGAGAGCGTGATAAGTGCACTGATGCGTGGAGTGAAATGAGGAGCATCAGGTTCAAACTCTCTTTGTCTTAATGCATCTTGAAAGGTCTTGTTTTGTTGGAGAGATTCTAAAATCGTAGAGGTTTGATCTCCATTGGTGATGATGATTTGATTGTGATGATGCACGATAGGTGGATAAAAAATCAGCGAAGGATCTTGGACACATTTTGGATCAAAAAAGTCAATTTTTACATCATTTCCTTGAGTGTAGAAGATGCGATTTTGACTATTTGGACTTCTTCCCATTAAAAAGTAAGCCAAAAAGATGGATTGAGAATCAGGACTTTGTCCTATGAGGATCCCTCGTCCAAAATAGCGATGAGAACTTAAAACTTCATTGATTTTTTTTTCCATTTATTTCCTTTTTGCTTGAATGGTTTGGTTGATGAGGATTTGAACTCCTTTGGGTAGGAGTTTGTGTTCGAGTGCAGAAATCTTTTTTTGTAAGCTTTGGGGTGTTTCTTGCTTGGAGATTGAGACTGCTTTTTGGGCAATGATTTGCCCTCCATCAACGATCTCATTGACAAAATGCACGCTTGCTCCGCTGACTTTGACACCATATTGCAAGACTGCTTCATGCACCTTGATTCCATAAAAACCCTCTCCACAAAATGCAGGAATCAAAGAAGGATGAACATTGATGATTTTATTGGGAAAGTGTTGAATAAAAAAGGGGCTAAGAATAAGCATAAATCCAGCTAGCACGATGCAATCGATGTGGTGTTCTTTGAGGTGTTTGAGAATGCATTCTTCAAAGGCTTGCTGAGAGGGATAATCACATCTTGGGATAGCAATAGAGGGGATTTGATGATTTTTGGCCCGCTCAAGTGCATAGGCTTTGGGATTATTGGAGACGACAAGTGCAATTTTCCCATTTTTGAAGGGCGTATTGAGAAGCACTTCAAGATTGCTTCCATTGCCTGAGGCAAAGACAGCAATGTTTAGCATAGATGGATTCCTTCCTCCTCTATAATCTCTCCAATCTCATAGGCCTTCTCTCCACAAGAATGAAGAATCTCAAGTGTTTGCTTCACATCTTCTTGGCGGACAACAAGAGTCATCCCAATTCCCATATTAAAAATTCCAAACATCGCTTGAATCTCTAATCCTCCTTGTTGGGCCAAGAACTCAAAAATAGGCAAAATTGGGAAAGCATTTGTTTGGATCTTTGCTCCAAGCCCTTGAGGAAGGCTTCTTGGAATATTCTCAAAAAATCCTCCTCCTGTAATATGGGCAATTGATTTGATAGGAATCTCTTTGAGAACTTGAAGCATAGATTGGACATAAATTTTGGTTGGAGTAAGCAGGGTTTTGGCTAGAGTATGCTCTTCAAAAGCATAGTTTAAAGGGTCAATCTGACGATCTTGTAAGATCTTTCTAACCAAAGAAAATCCATTAGAATGCACGCCACTTGAGGCGATTCCAATCAAACGATCGCCTTTTTGGATGGTTTGTTTATTGGGCATCTTGCTTTTATCAACGATTCCCACACAAAACCCCGCTACATCATATTCATCTTTGGCATAAAAGCCTGGCATTTCTGCAGTTTCTCCGCCCAAAAGCTGACATTGTGCTTGAATGCACCCTTGAGCGATTCCTTGCACGATTTCAGAAACTTTGTTGGGATAGTTTTTATCCAGTGCAATGTAGTCTAAGAAAAACAAAGGCTTAGCACCACAGCACAAAATATCATTGACACACATTGCTACACAATCAATCCCAATGCTTGAGTGCTGATCAAGCATAAAGGCAAATTTGAGTTTTGTCCCCACTCCATCAGTGCCACTGACTAAAATGGGCTCTTTGATTCCATCAAGTTGGAGAGGGAAAAGGCCTCCAAAATCTCCAATTTGATTGAGAGAATTGTGAATTTGAGTTTTGGCAATATGCTCTTTAATCAGAGAGACAGACTGATAGCCCGCCTCAACATCAACACCTGCATCTTTGTATGGATTGCTCATAGTCGTCCTTATTCAAATTTATTTTTTTGTGTGTGAGAGGGAGTTGGTGTGGGATATTCTCCGCTAAAACATGCATGGCAAAAGCCTTGATCGCCTTTTAGCATATAAGCTAGCCCTTCCATACTCAAATATCCTAGACTATCAAGCCCTAGAAGTTCTTGGATTTGAGGGATAGAATATTTACAAGCGATGAGATTCTCTTGAGAATCAATATCTGTCCCATAAAAACAAGGATGCATAAAAGGAGGGGCAGAAACTCGCATATGAATTTCCTTCACGCCTGCTTCTTTGAGGAGTTTGACAAGTCTAAGCGTTGTATTGCCTCGAACAATAGAATCATCAATGAGCACAATGCGCTTTCCTTGGATATTGGGCAGGATTGGGTTGAGTTTGAGGCGGAGCTTTTCTACCCTTTCTTCTTGTGTGGGAGAAATAAATGTGCGTGCTATATAGCGATTTTTGACAAAGCCAATATCATAAGGGATTTTTGATTCTCTTGCATAGCCAATGGCTGCATCAATCCCGCTATCAGGGACACCAATCACCAAATCAGCCTCAACAGGGTGGGATTTTGCAAGGAATTCCCCAGCCCTAATCCTTGCTTGATGCACGCTTTTCCCATCAATCATAGAATCAGCGCGCGCAAAATAAATATATTCAAAACTGCAGATCCTCTTGGGAACTTGGTTGCAATATGTTTTGATGCTTTGGATTCCTTCTTGGCTAAAGACAAGGATCTCTCCTGCCTCAAGATCTCTGATAAAGCGCGCTCCAATAGCATCTAAAGCCGTGCTTTCAGATGCAATTACATAGCTCCCATCCTGCATTTCTCCATAACAAAGTGGGCGAAATCCAAAAGGATCTCTAAGAGCGATAATCTTGCTTGGACTCATCAAAAGGAGCGAAAAAGCACCCTTGAGTAAAGGGATGGTTTTTTCAACAGCTTCTTCAATGGATTGGGACTGCAAGCGTTGTTTGATGATTGTGTGAGCGATCACCTCTGTGTCGCTTGTGGTGTGAAAGATTGAGCCTTGGAGCTCAAGCTCTTCTCTGAGCTCAAAAGAATTGACAAGGTTGCCATTATGTGCAACAGCCAAAGAGCCCTTGATATGATTGACAAGGATGGGTTGGGCGTTTTGGCGATTATTCCCTCCTGTTGTGCAATATCTCACATGCCCAATGCATAGATTCCCTTTTCCTAGATCGCTAAGAATTTGAGGAGTGAAAACTTCATGCACTAGCCCTACATCTTTGTATGCTTTGAGATTTCTATCTTTTGAGATGGCAATCCCACAGCTTTCTTGTCCCCTGTGTTGTAGTGCTGAAAGTCCATAATAAGCAAGCGGAGCGATTTCAAGGTCATCTTTGGAGAAGATTCCAAAGATTCCGCATTCTTCTTTGATTTTACGCATTATTTTGATTCTTTGGCAAGGATTTTTTGTAGCACGATTTCATAGGCTTCAGACACATCGCCCAAATCCTCTCTAAAGCGATCTTTATCTAGCTTTTGTTTTGTTTGTGCGTCCCAGAAACGGCAAGTATCAGGCGAGATTTCATCGCCTAGGATGATTTTCCCTTCTTCATCTTTTCCAAATTCAAGTTTGAAATCTACAAGCAAGATCCCCATTGAGGCAAAGTAATCAGATAAAAGCGTATTGATTTGCAATGCATATGAAGAAATCGCATCGATTTCTTCTGCTTGAGCTAATTTCAATGCCAAGATATGGTCTGTGTTGATCATTGGATCGCCCAATGCATCATTTTTGTAGCAAAACTCTAAAATAGGTCTTTCAAATTTTTCACCCTCCTTGATTCCTAGGCGTTTAGTGATTGAGCCTGCAGCAAAATTGCGCACAATCACTTCAAGAGGGAACATCGTGAGCTTTTTGACAAGCGAATCTGTGGGACTAAGCTCTTGGATAAAATGTGTGGGAATGGCGTGTTTGTGAAGCATTTGCATCAAAAGATTTGTGATGCGATTGTTGAGCTCACCTTTTTTCTTGATTGTGTCTTTTTTGAGTCCATTAAATGCTGTGGCGTCATCTTTGTAAGAGACGATATAAGATTGAGAATCTTTAGTGGCATAAACTTTTTTTGCTTTGCCTTCATAAAGAGGGGCTTGTTTGGTTGGTGTCATTATTGCTCCTTATATTTGAGGTTGATCTCCTTATTGTCATTGAGGATCTTTTGGGCATTGTCTTTGCGTTTTTGCTTGAGTTTTTCAGAAAGGACTTCATTATGGATTGCAAGCATTTCAATTGCAAGCAAGCCGGCATTTTCTGCTCCATTGATCGCTACACAGGCCACAGGGATTCCACTAGGCATTTGCACACTAGAAAGCAAAGAATCCATCCCTCCAAGATCACTTGTTTTGATAGGGATTGCAATCACTGGAAGAGTTGTAAGAGAAGCAATGACGCCTGCTAAATGAGCAGATTTTCCTGCTGCAGCAATAATGACACCAAAATTGTTTTCAATCGCGTGAGTTGCAAGGGTTTTGACTTCTTCTGGAGTGCGGTGAGCTGAGAGAATGTGTATTTCAAAATCAATTTGAAATTCTTTGAGGATATGGATGCATTTTTCGACAACTTCAAGATCGCTTTTGCTTCCCATAACCACAGCAACTTTTTTCATTTTCGTCCTTTATGTCGATAAGTTGTGTTTTGATCAAAAGTGCTTTGGTTGAAAGTCGCAATTGTAGCAAAAGCAAGTTATCGGGAAGACAAAAAGTCCTCAATTGTGCGATAAATCTTTTCAAATCCAGCCGGCTCTTGTTCAAAGAGGTGGGATTGGAAAGAGAGATTTCGTGGTTGATTTGGATCAAAATGGCGTAGTTTTTGTTTTGCTAGTTCAAGCACTTCTTGAGCGCTTTGAGCATGATCCATGAGTTTGTTTTCAAGCAGAAAAATATCATGAAACAAAAAAAGCGATCTTGTGGAGATTGTGGGGATTCCAAGATAGCAACTCTCCAAATTCATCGTCCCTCCCCCTCCAATGAGTAGATCAATATAAGGATAGAACTCACTAGGTTCTAATTTGTCTTCAAGGATATAGACATTTTGCAAAGTTCCAAATTGCTCTTTGAGTTCTTCGCTACCGTATCTGGGCATAATGACAAGATTGGCATCAAGATTTTGTGAGAGCAAAGTGATGCTTTCATAAATCACGGGTAGCTTTTCTTTGACATAGTGGGCTTTATACTCTTCTTCGCGAAATAAAATAGTGGGAAGAGAGAGATTCATCGCATATTTTGCTCTAAAGTCTTGGGAGGGCTTGAGGTCTTTGAGCCACAGGGCAACATCGATGAAATGATAAGGGATGCAGTTTTTTTCATCAACTCCCATAGAGGTATAGCAGATCTTTGGCACGACAAATGGATAAAACACAAGACTTGAGAGAGGAAGCGTGAGGCGTGAGAGAATTGTGATGCGATCAAGGGAGAAAGTATGTCCTGCAATAGGGGTATCAGCAAAGTTGATGATGGGGATTCCAAGTCCAAAGGCACATTGCATACCCTCCACGCTTGCTCCTGAAATAAACAATCTAGGGATTGCTCCAAGTGTTTCAAAAAGGTTTAAAAACCCATTTTCTCTTTGTAATCTTGCTTGATATTTTCCTAGCTTGGTGCCCCCTCCATAGCCTCCAATTTTATAAGCCTTGATTCCAAACATTTCAAGCAATCTTTGACACTCGCTATAGCCTTGATTTGCTCTTGTGGTAACTAGCACCAAATCAAGTGTCTCAAGCATGGGAATCAAGCCTCTAAAAAAGAGGACATATTTTGGATCAGTGATATCTAGCCAAATCATTTATTCTCCTATGAGTGCAGAAATAAGAGCAAGAATTTTAGCTTGATTGCTTGAGAGATTGAGGACTTGGCTGGCTTGGTGAGCATTGTCCTTGAAACGCTTAACTTGACTTGGATCTAAAGAGTTGAGGATTTGGATTAGGCTTTGGGTTTCAAAATCACAAGAGCACATTCCAAGTTGATGGGATTCGATCAAGGGCTTGATAGAAGGGAGGGGTGTAGAGATTACACCAAGACGAGCTTGAATGTATTCAAAAAACTTATTGGGAAGAGCGTGAGTGTTGTTAAATCCATTGGGTTTGAGTGTCAAAAGTCCTAGATCAAAAGTATGGGTGAAGGGAATGATCTCTTCTAGCTTGACAGGGGGAAGTAAAGAAATGGAGGGGATAGAGAGAGCCTTTTGTTTGAAGGTATTAAAAAAAGCAGGGTGATTGCTTAGGGCGATGATATTGAGATGAAGATGTGGAGCAAGAGAAGCACCGATTTCTAAAAGATTCTCACTCTCTCTATCAGCGCTAATAAATCCATGATAGATTAATTCAATGCGTGTATTTTGTGAGGGAGTGAGATGAAAATATGGCGGGAGCGAAAGGAAAAGCTCACAATCTAGCCCATAGGCTTGTTTGTAGCGCTCTTTGAGCCCTTCGCTCACTGTGAGTGCCAAATCCACCTCGTGCAAATAAGTCTGACACAAAAAGCCAAAAAACTCCCCAAAGGTCTCAAGCCATAAGGGATCATTTTCATACTCAAGAGGATAGAACTCTCGCAAATCAATCATAATTTTCACTTTGGGATTTTTCTCTTTATAAGAAAGTGCAATGGGGAGCAACACAAGATCTTCGATGATCAAAAGATTAAGGTTTGGAGTCGAGAGTAGTTGGCGTTGCAAAATCAGGCGATTGGGTGTGAAAATGAGAGAGTGAAATTCTTTGTTTTTCAGTGCAGATTCTAGCTCTTCTTGCTCTTTGGGGGTGCGATCTTTGGAGCTTTTGAGCGGAGGGAAGGGGAAGCTCTGCACGCCTTCAATCACAGGACAATTCACCCCAAAGACAAATAAAGCATAGGAATCTTTGAGCATCTGAATCAGGCGTGCTGGACGCGGACGGGTGAGTGGATTGCTATCACAAAGTATGCCAATGTTTTGCATTAGACCTCCAAGGTTTTTTGCAAGTTTATTATGATTTTGGGATTAATGACAAAAAGTGCTTCTTCCAGTGAGGGGAGCAACGCAGATTTTAAGAGATTCTTTGCCCTTATAAAGCGTGATTTTATAGGGTTTGCTGATAGGTTGGGGATTTCTTCCACAATAGGGCACGCCAAAATCATCAAAATAAATTCTTCCCCCATCTTTTTCCTTACAAAAAGAATCTCCCTCAAGCGTGATTTTTTCAACGCCAAATTGTTCTTTGAGGCGCACATCAGGTGAGGCGTTGTTTTTGCAATAATCTGAGATATTTGTATTGTTGTATCCGCTTAGACATTGATTGCTTGTGGGCTCAAGGGCGATGAAATCCCCACTCATAGGTCTTCCATCCCAATGAGTGGTTGCAGAATATCTAGGCGTGTCGATATAGATGCTATAGCTATTTTGCGTGTAGATTCCACTTGTATGAAATTGGATCTGCCACAAAGATCGCAGTGAGGGTGAGATAAGCTTGTGAGGATCAAGAGAGGGGGAGAGGGAATGTGTGAGTGTTGTGGATAAGAGATTGGGGAAGAACCGCGAATCTTGCAAAGCAAGGCTTTGTGTGTGCTGAAGATCTGCAAGCAGGGATTGCCCTGCCAAAATCAAGGGCTTTTGTGTATAAAACTTTCCACCTAGACCCAAGATAAGACCTAAGATGAAAAGAGTGAAAATAAATTCTAAAAGGCTGAAGGCTTCTCTCATAAAGAGAGTATAGCCTTATTTGTGAGGGAGTTGATGAGGGTTTCCACTTCCTTCTGCGGCAAACTTGATTTCTCCGTGAGCATCAATATCATAAGCTGCACCAAATCCCTTGACAAATCTTCCCTCTTGGAAGAGAAGCTCTACGAGGTGGAAATCTCCCATTTTTCTAATTGTTTTTAAGCCACCCGCACTTGCATTGTTGGCTTCAAAATGATCAAAAATTTGATCAAAAAGGGCATCTTTTTCTCTAAAAACAGCCTTAGCTTTGTAGCGCAATCTTTTGCGCAAGATCACAGATTTAGCCTCTTTTTCATCTTCTAAGAACAAAACCTCAATTGATTCTGGATTGGCTTTGATGGAAGCATAATGCTCTGCAACTTCACTGATATAGATAAAAAAGCGATTTTCGAACTTAAGAAGAGGAGCATAAGAGGCGATGGCGTGATTTTGTGCATCAACGCTTGCAATCACAACAGAGCCAAAACCATCTCTAAACTCTAGCATTTCTTGTTTGATTTCTTCATATTGCATTGTTTTTGGCACAGAAGTGCAAAGATCAATAATGGCATTTTTCAGCTCAGATTCGCTGACTTCCTTTGGAAATTCAACTCTGATGATTTTCCCATCACAAGAGATATCAAGACCTTTAAGATCAACTCCTACTAGAGAGATTTCCTCGCATTTTTGGATATTTCCAAATTTTTTTACCAACCCAAGTAGATCTTGCTTGTGATGGTCGTTCATATGAGAAATAATTCTTTGAATCATTCTTCACTCCTTTTAAAATTTTTGAAATTATAACATCATTATGATAATCATTATTATTTTTGATAGTATTCGCAAAATCAAACCCACTTTATTTGGAGGAAAGATGAAAAAATACTCAATTGTTGCTCTTTTGAGCGTGTTTTCTTTTGGTGTTGAGCAAAAAGAACTTGAAAAGATTCAGATCACTTCGACGAAATATCGACTTGATGAGCTCAATCGCAATATTTATTCAGTTGATTCTCAAATGATTGAGGAGAAGGGTTATAGCTCTACAGAGCAAGTGTTGGGCTCTCTTCCTTTTATAACCTTTAGTAATTTTGGTCTGGGACAAAATGTAGATTTGCGAGGACAAGGAACTTCGAGTAATGTCAATACGCAAATTCTTTTAAATGGTGTGGGACTAAATATGCTTGACTCCTCTCATGGAGTGACACCACTCAATAGTGTGGGGGTGAGCGAGATTGAAAGCATTGAGATTTTGCCTGGGGGAGGGGCTGTGATGTATGGGAATGGAACGCGTGGAGGGGTTGTTAATATTATCACCAAAAAGCGATATGACAAACTTACAATCAATGCAGGAGCAGGATATAGCTACTCAAATGGTTCTGGAGCAAAAGCAGATGCCAAAATCGGAGGGAAGATCGGAGAGGGTCTTTATTTGAGTATCGGAGGGAATTATCTTTACTCCCAAGGATATCGTGATGGAGATATCGCACATTTGGGTGGGGTGAATGGGAATGTGACTTGGGATATCAACTCTAATCATTCTTTGAGCCTAGATTTGGGATATTTTCGAGGGGAGAATACAACTTCTCCCATGATTCGATTTAGCGAAGTAGAGACTCCAAGTATCAGTGATCGCACTAAGGCGGGCAATGGCAAGATTATCTCCTTACAAGATCGAATCAATACAGCCCTTCAATATGATTACAAAATCAATGATTCGCACAAATTGATGTTTAAGACTTTTTTTCACAACTATGATTTGAAATACAAAGAAAATCTTCAAGTGATGGACTATACCTACGGCGGATGGTTTTTGAAAAATACAAAAATTCGTCAAGATGGAAGCCAATTTATCGATCGCAAAATAGGATTTCAAACACGATATGACTGGAATCATCAAAATGGATTATTAATCGTAGGCTTTGACAGTATTTATAATCAAGGGGAGAGAAATCTTGATCTTGGGTTATCTTGGGCAGGGAAGATTCCTGCTTTTCTTTTCACGATTCAATTAGACTATAAACATTTAATGAATGCTTATGTTAATGCAAAAAAATGGACAAACTCAGTTTATGTGCTTGAAAAGTATGATTTTACTCCCTCTTTTTCTTTGACAGGTGGGGCAAGATATGAGTTTGCATGGTATGGGGGCTATCGCACATTCAAAAATGACATGAATATTGATATGTATTGGGGACCAGTCAAAAAGAAATATTCCCTTTATAAAGATATTTCAGAGATGACACATAATTATGCTCTTGAGCTTACACCGCGCTACACCTTTGATATTGGCGATGTTTATGCCAAATATGAAAGAGGTTTTCGCTCTCCCAATCCCGATAATCTGACTTATCGCAATGGTTCTGGAAGCAAAAACAATTATGTTGATACCAATGTCAAATCAGAGATCTATGATACTTTTGAGTTAGGAAGCAAGCTGTTTGCTGGAGAGTATGCGATGTTTTTACTCACTGGATTTTACACGCTTACACACGATGAGATCTATACTCTTGGCACTGCTCATACTCCAGGAGGATTTAAGGTTGGAAACTATAAACTGACACAAAGAGCGGGAGTTGAGCTAGCAAGTGAGCAAAGTTTCTTAGAGGGGATGATCGGACTTAGCCAAAGTTTTTCTTATGTGGATGCAAGGGTGCTAGAAAGTGGGGTTGCAGGGATTGAGAATGGATCCTTGATCCCTTATGTAAGCAATTATAAGGCAACTCTAGGGGCTAATTATCGATTCTATAAAGGATGGAACCTTTGGATTACAAGCTCATTTATGGGGAGCCAAAGAGATACAGCTCAAAACTATATCCCTGCTTATAATCTCACTGATATCGGAATGGATTTCACATACAAGGGGTTTTCGCTCACCTTTGGTGTGAGAAATGTCGCTGATACTTTTTACTATAGCTTCTACAACAAAGACAAAAGCGATGAAATGACAGGGTATGCCTTCTTGGTCGGAGAAGGAAGAAGCTACTTTATCGAAGCAAGATATAAGTTCTAAAGGGAGAAACAATGGAAGAAATGATTCAAAATCTAGAGTTTTATGGATACATCCTTTTGTTTTTCTCTTCATTTGGAGGATCGTTTTTGGGAATCGTTGCTGCAGGTGTTTTGTCTTCTTTGGGGAAATTTGATCTGTTTTTGAGCATTGTTTTGGCTTCTTGTGGAAATATCTGCGGGAGTATGATTTTGGTGTATCTTGCCAAATACCAAAAAAAGCTTTTTAGAAACAAAAAGTATCTGCACAAAATTGCTATTGTCAGAGTGTGGCTGAAAAAATACGGAATCGCATTGATCTTAGTGAATAAATACATTTATGGATTTAAAAGCATTATCCCTCTAGTTGTAGGAATGAGTGGCTATAGTGTGAAGAAATTTATGTTTTGGAATAGTCTTTCTGCTTTTATTTGGGGGAGTTTGATGGGCCTAGGAGGATTTTTTGCATCAAATTTTGCGATGCGTGTTTTCACAGAACTCAAACAGTATCCCTATGTTTTTCCCTTGTTATTTGTGGGCGTTTTGGTCTTGCTTTGGTTTGTGATGAAAAAAAGGGAGGTCGCTCCCCAAGCTCAATAATAGCGATCAAAAATGAGAAAAAATCTCTTGGATCGCTTCTTGGGTGAAAGAATGCTTAAGGCATAGAGCAAGGAGGATTCTAGCTTTTGGCACACTTAAGCCATATGCAGGGATAAAATCACTTTGAGTGACAAAGCCTTGTGATCCGCGTGTGCAGGCTAGGATTTTGATTCCATCATCTTGGAGTTGGAGGAGAGAAGATTTAATCTTTGAGGGTATATTCCCCGCTCCACACCCTGCGATAACTAGGCCATCGACTTTGTGAGAAAACTGAGGAAGCTCTTCTATCCCCGCATAAAGATAAACAATCTCCACTTTAGGCAGAGATTCTAGGTCTTGAGGTTCAAAAGGGAGTGGAATGCTTGGTAATGGATGATAAAAAAACTTCACGCATCCATCTAAAACATATCCGATCTCTCCTCCATTGCGTGAAGCAAAAGCATCAAGATTGTAAGTGTGGGCTTTGTAGAGAGTATGGGGATTATAAATCTTGTCATTCATAAGCACCATCACTCCGCGATAAGGGGATTGTGATGCTAGGGCAATTCCATTGCAGAGGTTTTTCATCCCATCGCTTCCAAGAGCATTGCTTGGTCGCATAGCTCCTACAAGCACAACAGGCTTATCTTTCTTATAAAGAAGATCAAGCGCAAAAGCACTTTCTTCCATCGTGTCTGTTCCGTGAGTAATGACAAAGCCATCATATTCTAAGGCTTTGCTATGGAGACTCTCAAGGAGCATTTTCCAAATGTGTGGTGTGATCTCAACGCTATCTATTTGAGCAATTTCTTGGACTTCCAAAGTCTCTTGTATAGAGGGAAGAAGAGAGAGCAAAGTCTCTCCATTGAGTGCTCCTGCCTGATAGCTTGATCCCTTGAGGTGATCATCCCCACTCCCAGCGATTGTGCCACCTGTTGTGAGGATCAGAATCTTTTTATTGGGCATGAGAGGAGTTTTGGGCATTGGGCGTGAAAAGTTCTTGTCCATTAAGCTTGAAGTTTTTAATGGCACTTTGTCCTTTTTCTCCTGTGATCCATCGGATAAACTGCATTGCTCCTTGGTAGTCTGTGTTTTTGCATCGTTGTGGATTGACTGCCATCACAGAGTAGAAGTTTTTCAGTGCATCATCTCCCTCAGAGACGATCACAAGCCCTTTTTTACCTTTGAGATTAGCTATATATTTGATAAAAGTCCCGCGATCTGTCAAAGTGAGAGCTTTGTTTTCGCTTGCGATTTGGATTGTTGCAAGCATTCCTTGACCGCTTTCTTTGTACCATTGATCTTGCTTGCTTGGCACGCCTGAGCCTATGGACTTCCAAATAGCCACTTCTTTGTTGTGCGTTCCGCTTTTGTCTCCTCTAGAAATGAAGGGAATCTTATTGGCACGGATAAATTCAAACACCTCTTTGAGTGTCTTGCCTTTGAGTGTCTCAAGATAAAAGGGATCCCCAATGATCACAAAGTCGTTATACATCACAGGCTCTCGATCCACACCAAAGCCTTTTTTGACATATTCTTCTTCTACCTTGGGAGAATGCACAAGCAAAACGCTCACATCGCAATTTTCTCCAAGTTTGAGGGCATTTCCTGTCCCCACACTTACCCATTCAAGTTTGATTCCTGTATCGTTTTGGAATTGTGGAGCAAGCACATCAAGAAGTCCTGTATTATCTGTGCTTGTGGTAGTTGCCATTTTAAGTGTTTGAGCCCAGATCAGAGTGGAACAGATTCCAAGGGCAAATAAAACCTTTTTTAGCATTTTTTTCTCCTTGCTATTGATAAAATCATAAAAAATCATTTTACTTTAAACTAATGGGGAGATGGGTGTGGATTTTATTTCAAGTGGGTTTTTAGAGGCATTTTCTCTTCTTTCAGGGGGAGATGCAGAAACATATGATGCGATTTATAATACCCTTTTGACCTCATCGCTTTCTATTTTGATCGCGACGATCTTGGGGCTTCCCTTGGGGTTTGGGCTAGGATATTTTGACTTTTGGGGGAAAAGAGTGTTGAGCTTGATTTGCAATACCTTGCTTGCTTTCCCTACTGTTGTGGTGGGATTGGTGGTGTATGCCCTCATTAGCTCTAGAGGTCCATTGGGTGGATATGGATTGCTTTTTAGCAATGCAGGAGTGGTGATAGGACAAACCTTGCTTGCTCTGCCCATCGTGATCGCCCTTTCTGCCTCTGTGGTCGAAAATATGGACAAGCGTCTCTCTCTGACACTCAAATCTTTTGCCCTCACCCAAACGCAAATGATCCAAACCACTCTTTGGGAGTTGCGACATGCTCTTTTGAGTGTCGTGATCACAGCTTATGCGCGCATTGTGAGTGAGATTGGGATTGCGATGATGATTGGGGGGAATATCAAATGGCACACACGCACGATCACCACAGCCATCTCACTTGAGACCAATAAGGGAGAATTTGCCCTAGCGATTGCTTTGGGGATTGTGCTTGTAGGGATTGCTCTAAGTATCAATCTTGTGCTATTTTGGCTAAAAGAAGCGCAAAAATGAAGCTCTATGACCTCAAGCACCTCTCCCATTTCTATCAATCCAAAATGATTCTAAACATCCCCTCTCTCCAAATCTATGCCAAAGAATTGATTGGAATCGGCGGGAAAAATGGAAGTGGCAAAAGCACACTTTTGCGCCTTTTGGCTTTTTTGGAATCCCCAAGTAAGGGGGAAGTGCTCTATTGTGGAGGAGAGATAGGGAGTATTGCTATTTTACTCCCAGAGGTATGTTTGCTCTCAAGGAGTGTGCGCGCAAATTTAGAATATATGTTCCAAATCCGCCAAAGAAAAATCTCTCTCCAAAAGATTCAAGAGATTCTTGATTTGGTCGGCTTGGAGCCTAAGAAGTTTCTTGAGCGATCTTATTTGGAGCTCAGCAGTGGAGAGAAGCAAAGAGTAGGGCTTGCTCAAAGGCTGTTGCTAGAGCCCAAGGTCTTGCTTTTGGATGAGCCGACAAACAGCCTAGATCTTAGAGGATTGGAGGCTTTTTCTAGAGCGATCAAGTGGGCCAATGCAGAGCTAGAATCGACAGTAATTACAATTAGCCATGATAAAAAATGGCTTGATGCCAATGCGACAAGACGCTTTAAGCTCCACTTTGGATCTTTGATTTTGCAAAATCAAGCCAATCTTCTCTCACACAATTGGAGTAAAACAGCCAATGGAGAAAAATACTATGAGTTTGGAGGGGGACAGGTCTTGCATCTCTCAGGGACACAAACGCTAGATATGCGTGAGGGGATCTTCATCGCCCAAGAGCATATCCAGATCCATCCCTCCTTAGAGCAAGCTCAAAAATGCTTTGCACATACTTGCATCTTGCAAGGCAGGATTGAAAGGATGGGGATACATCCTCAAGACAAAGATCAAATCATCATTGAGTGCAGGATCGGAGATGAAATCCTTCGCAAGGTTCTTTGCTCCTCGCAAGATTTTGCTCTATCTCAAGAGGTGTATATCAGCTTTGATCTCCAAGCCATCCTTTCAGCCAATATGCTCTAAACCCCCAAAATAGAGATACAAAAAGTAACAGGAAAATAAAATAGAGCGGGGGGGGGGGGGTGTTTTATGCCTTTTTTGTGAAGATTTGTGATAAGCTTCTTTCGCTAATCTTTGTTAAAAATTCTTAAACTTTGTTGAATTTGAATAGAGAAACGACAAAGATGCAACGCAATAAACACAAATAGAAACAATAAGGATAAGATGATGAAACACCAATCAACAGGCAACCATCAGGTATATACGACGAGTGGGATTCGATTTCGTCCATTGATCGCTGCATCATTGGCTGTAGCTTTGGGGGTAAGTGTCGCTAGCGCTACAAACACAGTGATAGATGGAAATAGCGAAGCAACTCTTTCAAATGAGGCAACTTTCTCACAAGATGCAGATCTTCTTGTTGTAGAAGGAGGAAAGGCAGGGGTATCAGTTAATCTTACTGCAAATACACACCCATCTCTTCAAATGCAGGGACATACTCTTACTTTTGATGGGGAGCAATTGAACAAAGAGGGTCAATCTGAAAAGATCTATGGGATTTTTATTGACAATGAAAGTCAACACAATTTTTCCGTAACAGGAAGTGCATCCGCATCTCTGATTTTCAGAGGTTTTGAAGATGGCTCAAAACTTCAGGTAATCAGAAACAATGCAAGCAAAACCTTGACATTTACCAATGTCTCTATTTTGGTTGGGGATGACAAAACAGGAGGACTCAAATACGGGATCCAAAACAACCTCTCAGGCGTGAGCTATGACTTTGGCGCAGCTGGGACGATTTTTAAAACTATCACAGGTGATGCTGCGACTCGAGGGAGAGAAGAGCCTGCAGCAGCTACAGATGCAAAAGCTGCAGTGGGCGCACTGATCTCAGGAGGCGCAAACTTTGCAGGTAAGCTAACTTTTGAAAGCATCACAGGAGGTTCCTCAGCAGCTGCAGCAGAAGCAAATGCAAATGGAGCAAATGCCTATGGACTTGTGACCAACGCTGCAACCCTTGATCTTGGGCAAGGTGAGATCATTTTCACTAAAATTGATGGCGGAGCCAAGAAAAGTAATGGTGGTGAAAAAGATGGCAGTGTTTTTGCGATTGTCAATAGTGGCAATTCCGCCATCAAAAACGGAACGATCGCGATCACAGCGATAGGAGAAAGCAACACTGATGCCAAATATATCCTTCAAAACCAAAGCGGCACATTGACTTTCACAAACGCTTCAATCATCGCTGGAGACAAAGGAAACTTTGCATCAACTGCAGGGATCCTAAGTAACATTGCTGGTGTCAGCTATG